>NZ_PQLP01000022.1:0-46158 GCF_002918965.1 Acinetobacter sp. ACNIH3
CGACCATAGCAAGAGTGAACCACCTGATCCCTTCCCGAACTCAGAAGTGAAACCTCTTAGCGCTGATGGTAGTGTGGGGTTTCCCATGTGAGAGTAAGTCATCGCCAGCTCATTATTCTAAACACCCTCTGCCAAATGGCAGGGGGTGTTTTTTTTATGGCCGAGATTTAATCAAAAGCTTGCAAATATTATTTTTATATAAAGCCACAGCAGAAAATCTGCACACTATATAAATTCATAGTGGTTGTTATCTTCTAGGATGAATTCCCTGTAATCGATTTTAGTAGTGTTTTTTAGCTGATGCTTAAGTGCAGTATCGCTATTAAATACTTCGCTACAGTGCCTAGGAGGACGGGTGAAAGGTGAATAACTTTGTTTACCTACCACCATGGTGGTAATAAAACGTTTTGCGAGCTATCGGTAGATAGACTTATAGCTGTATGGACTCAAATGCCTTATATGAAGGGTATTGATATCTACGGTGTATATTTCATAAAGGATGAAAGATTTACCTATAAGTATTATTTTTAGTTATATGCTGTACGTTTATATAGAAACTTAGATCGTTAAATTACTGGTTCTTTATTCAGGATTATTTAAATTAAAATTGTGATTAAGTAATATCCTATAAATCAGGCAGAAGTAACAGCTGCTCCCGTGATGGCTAGTTTGGGCTCTGCCATTTTATTTGTCTTACTTTTAATCAGTTCAGCTATAGTCGACCATATATTTAAATATGCTTTTCTCGTAGGAATCTCGACTGGAATTATGAGTAGTTATTATGAATCTTGATTATGTAATATTACAAGCCTGACTCAAGCTTGTAATATTTATATGGAATCAGATTTGAAAGTTAGAAATATCCTGAGCAATTTTTTTCGTGCAATATAACAGTTGACCTAAAAGTACATCATTAGTGGTCATGGCTAGGATCAGCATAGGAAACTTTGGATGCGGAATTGCAGTTAGGATCGCTTTACCATTATTAGCATCCAGTGTAATGCTTTGACAGCCTTCCAGCTGTAATTCCTGCATAAATGCCTGGACCATAGCTACAATAGAACTACTTACGGCTGCAAGTTTTCCTTTACCGTTAGTTTTAATTTTTTCAAATGAGGCTAATTCAAATCCATCTGAAGAGCACAGCATGATAAGTTCTATACCTTGCACATTGAATAAGAGTTCTTGAATCTGCTTGGCTGCAAATTCAGTTAATTCTTGGGGAGCAGTACGTTTTGCAAGATTATTTAAGGACATGGAATTTTCTTCAGACAGTAAGTTGAACTTCAGCTGTGGCGATCAAGGCATCAACCAGCATTAAAACATCATTTTTTTCACGGGCATCAATAAAGAACATTGGATAAGTACTGTCTTGCTTTTCAGCCCAGCCATGATAGACAGCAGCATTATTTTTAGCTTTCTTATCAATATGTGTAATGCCAATCACAACGTTTTTAACTTTATCTTTGAAGTAATTCAAATAAAATTCTAGCTCTTCTAGTGGCTCATCAATACTGTCATCAATCAGTAATATTACTTCAATAGCGCCTTGTGTAATTACGTTCCAGATAAAATTAAAGCGTTGCTGGCCTGGTGTGCTAAATAAGCCGACTTTGACCCCATCTTCCAGGACCAGTTCACCATAATCGATACCGACTGTTGTTAGTGATTTTTGGTGTGCTTCAAGGTCGGTATTAATTGCTTCGGTACTTAATACATCAATATTAGAAATGGTGCGAATGGCTGTAGTCTTGCCAGCACCCATGCTACCAGCAAATACCAATTTAAATTGGTGCAAGATCAAACTGAATTACTCCTAGATACCGAGCTTCTTACGTAATTTGCTAAAGAAACCCATCATTTTATTAGCTTCCTTTTGAACAGCGGCAGTTGCATGCTGTGTGAATTTGGCTTGATCCGATGAGATTGGTTCAAGCATATTGGCTAGTTGTGAAGCACATAGAAATTGATGAATATATTTTTCACCTAATTTCAACTATTGTTGTGCATAGGCAACTGATGAACCTTCACTGAAAAGGGCAGCTAATTTGAATAGATCTTTGCGCTGGTCGAAATCTTTAATTTGTGGCCATTTAGCTAAGCGGTAATAGTCTGGATATTCAAGTTTAGTAAATTGCAGGTAATGCCATACAAAATTCCAGATCCCTTGGTTAAGATCTTCTGGACGCACTTGAGCGCGAAATTGCACAATACTATTTAGATCGGCAGGTTCAAGGCTGAATTCTGAATCAGGTTGCGGATACCAGTCGATTGCTGGATAGAAGCAATGTTGTTCCAGATCAATAAGAGCTACATGTTTATCACTATTTTTAATCATGTATTTGCTATGACCTGATGGCTGAAATAGCTCATCTAGTATTAATTTAAATGAGTGATATGCTATTTTGGCGCTACAAGAGGGCAATATTAATATCGGTTGTTCAATTGAATGAGACGATTGAGTGCCTGATAAAAATTCACGTTGTAACCATTCAATTAAAGCATGGGGGTGTTCAAAGGGTAAGAATAATGTATTTTCAATCACCTGAGATGACAATGTAGGGTTTTTCTCAACTTATAGAAGTGTAAGATTATTATTTTTAATTTTTTGAATATGGGGTAAATCGACAAAATCAGCATTTACTAATAAAAGCTGTAGTTTTTGGTCAGTAAGATTGGTTCATATCAGATTATATTTTTCACTTAAAACATCAACCATTGTACTTTTAAATACATTTATTAAAGATAGGCTGAGTCCAAAAATGGAAATATAGAGAGTATCTTTCATGAGGATATGCTCAATTTAAGGGTTACCGGAAAAAGTAACCCTCAAATAGCTTAATTAAGCAAAATCTAAACCTTTTTCAAAGTGTTTCAATTCATGACGTGCCATAGCCAGGTTTGAACGACTACGGTCAAGAACTAGATAAAGGAATAAATTTTCATTTGAATCAAGTGGGCGTAGCAAGTGATATTGTTTACCTAAAGTGATTAGAATGTCTTCGATAGAATCATTCAGATTCAGGCTCGCTGCTACACGACGTTTAGCACGTACAACTTCTGTGTTGCCTGCAGCTGCGAGCTCAAGATCAATTGTATTATTGCCAAGAGTTGCTAATGCAAGACCGCTTTCGCTGTCTACGAGTGCTGCTGCAACGAAACCGTCAATATCTGTAAGTGCATCTAAAGTAAGCTTGGCCATACTATCCCCTGGAAAATTTTAAATAATAAAGATAAAAAAATATCGCAAGAATGTTTATATAAAAGAACCAAGAATACAAGTTAGAATAAATCGAAAATATTTAGAAATTAGCTTATATGAAAACTATTAATTGAAATAGAGTATTATTTAAAATTAATTTAAAAATGATTTTATGTGACTTAATTCTTATTAATTTTAAATATTAACATCATATTTGAATAACTAATTATATGCATAAGCTGATTCATTATGTATTAATATTGTAAATAATATAAAAAAATATAACAGAGAATTTTAAATATTGTATTAATAAACAATATAAGTTTTGATATATTTGAATCAAAATGTGATTTAAATGCTATATAAAAATTTAATAGTGACGTGGGTCAAATAATATTATAAAAGTGGAAAATCATGGTTTAGATGAATAATTAAGCATAATCTATAATTATGCTTAATTACATCTATTAGAAAAACTAAATTGAGTTTTTTAACGTTTTTTTATGGTTAAGTACCTGTTTAGCGTATTTTTTACCTTGCTTACGCATCTTGCGATTATTTTCAAAACCAGATGGACCGACATTATAATATCCTAGCCCCTTTTTTAAGTCGCCTGCAGATTGTTGATAACGCGCTAATATATAGGAGCCACATTGGACATTGGTGGCTTCATGGAATAAATCAGCTCCACAACTACTTTGCCAATAACGTGGAATAATTTGCATTAAACCTACAGCACCAGCGGATGAGCTGACATACGGACGATAGGTAGATTCTTGTCGGATTACTGCTGCGACTAAGAGTGGATCTAAATTGTGCTGTTCGGCACTTTTAATAATCAGTGGCGATACGCGATTTGCTGTTTCTGGAGAGATAGAATATGCATTTTGTATCCCTTTGGAAAGTTTAGCTGAGCGTTTTTCTATGGAACCTCCACCTAAAGAAGAACATGCAGTTAAAGTAATTGCACTGCCTAGGAGGATGAGTCGTTTGAAATGCGAAGGTGTAAAAAAATGAGATAAAAGACGTTTTAAGGAAAAGGACTTAAAGTAGGTCAAAATTAAATATCCGCATTATAAAATTAATTTGATACTAAAAAATGAACTGTTCAGCGTCAAGCTGATTAGCCTTTTAAACCTGAGCTACAATAATTTTTGCAGCTTTTTGGCTTGATCTTTACTTGAGGCATATTTTATATAGTTTTCAGCATCCAGATTTCACACGCTTCACTATGCCCCGTATTTCCTTCAGGATATGCCAGATGTTCAAAGCCCAGTTTTTCATAGAGTTTGACAGCTTGCCAAAGGGATTTTGTCGTTTCCAGATAAATCTTATGAAATTTCTGTTGCTGTGCGAAATCAAAAGCCAGATTCAAAATCTGTTTGGCAAACCCATGTTGACGAATGGCTGGGAGGAAATACATTTTCTGGATTTCTAGAATGCTATTATCACCTTGTAAGGGAGCAATGCCACCACCACCATAAATTTGATCATCTTCATCGACAATAACCCAGTAAGCAGCGTTTGGTTGTTGATAAACCTGATATAAGCTGTCCAGAATAGAATCACCTACTGCAAAACCGGATTCAGCAGCAAGACCAAATTCAATAGAAACTTCACGAATAATTTTGGCAATTTGGGGATTATCTTTAGGCTGGATCGGTCGAATAGAATACATAAATCATAAAATGTAAAAAAAGATGGAAATTTTATAGTCCTAAAACTGTAAAAAATCCATCTTTTTAGCTTATAAATCCATCAATGAGTCAGCATGTTAGAGATTCTACGGCTTACTTCAGCTCACTAGATGATTTACCCAGCTCACGACGAGCAATAATCAGCTGTTGGATTTGCTGGGTACCTTCAAAGATATCGAGGATTTTTGAGTCACGAGCCCATTTTTCGAGTAGCTCAGTCTCGCTATAACCTGCAGAAGATGCTAACTCGACGCACTTTAAAGTGATTTCATTAGCAATACGACCAGCCTTGGCTTTGGCAATTGAAGCTTCGCGAGAGTTGGGTTTACGATTGTCTGCCATCCAGGCTGCTTTGAGCATCAGCAGTCGAGCTGCTTCCCATTCTGCTTCCATCCGGTAAATCTGCGCTGCAATATGGGAGGTCTGTAAATAGGGTGTACCGTAATCCGTATCTAGCTGGTCTTTGAATATCTCTTTGATTCGTTCTAGAGATGCTTTGGAACAGCCAATTGCCATTGCAGCAACCAGTGGTCGGGTATTATCAAAAGTTTCCATGACCCCAGCAAAACCCTTGGCCACATCAATTTCAGCATGTCCAAGCAAATTAGCAGCAGGTATACGACAATCGATAAAACTAATTGCAGCCGTATCCGAGGCTTTAATGCCTAGCTTATGTTCCAGACGCTCGATTTTCATGCCGGGTGTGCCTTTAGGTACGACAAAGGATTTGATTGCAGCACGGCCAAGTTTTTTATCTAAAGTCGCCCAGACCACAACCGCATCTGCACGTTCGCCAGAGGTGACAAAGATTTTTTCACCATTCAGGATATAGTCATCACTCTCTTTAATGGCGGTGGTACGAATGGCGGCTGAATCCGAACCACAGCCTGGTTCAGTGATTGCCATCGCTGCCCAGATGCCATGAAAGCGTTGTAACTGTTCCTCATTAGCAACAGCAGCAATGGCTGAATTTCCTAAACCTTGACGCGGCATGGATAAAAGCAGTCCGGTATCGCCATAACACATTTCGACAATACTAAGTGCTGTCGACATATTTACACCATTTTTATTGCTTTCATCGTTATCACCGCGTTTATTGACCGCAGCTCCCGCATTCATGCCTTCGCTGCCTTGGTTCATGCCGTCGATGACAGAAGCGAGCATATTTAACTCTTTCGGATAAGCATGTTCAGCTTTGTCATATTTGCGTGAAATAGGGCGGAGTACATTTAGAGCAACTTCATGTGCCTGATCAATCAGCAATTTGAATTTTTTAGGATTTTGCAAGTTCATCTATTTTTTTCCTTATTCTTTGCTCAGGCATGAAGGCCAGAATGTACGATTGCTGTTGCTCTTAAGTCCCGATACCAGCGTTCTACCGGATGTTCCTTGGTGAAGCCATATCCGCCGAGGATCTGCACGCCATCTGTGCCAATTTTCATGGATTTTTCTGCACAGAGCAGACGGGCCAGATAAGCTTCACGATGAAAATCCTGTCCGGATTCTGCCAGACTGGCGGCATTCAGGATCAGCATTTGCATAGCATCAATTTCAATCGCCATATCTGCAATCATAAAAGCTACACTTTGCCGATGGGAAATTGGTTCACCAAAGGCTGTGCGTTCATTGGCATATTGCACACAGTATTTTTTAACCGCTTCACAGGTACCGACCGCCATGGCACACCACATCAAGTTACCCAGATCAATAAAAGCGGTGTAATCAAAATCGTCATCTCCCAGGCGTTGTGCCAGTGTGTTATTAAATTTTAGATTCATGGTTTGAGTGGCTTTCAGGCCCATAGCCGGAGATTTTTGTGCAGTAATAGTATTATTGCGTTGCACAATAAATACTTCGGTTTTGCCATTCAGATCTGCACTGACCAGATAGATATCAGCAGTTTCTCCGAGCATCACCAAGGTTTTTTCACCATTAATTAAATAGTGATCTCCATTCGACGTTGCTTTAGTTTTTAACTGATAAGGATTAAAGGCAGCTGTTACTTCCTGTACTGCGAAGGTAGCTTTAAGATGAGGATCATCAGCGAATGCAGTCAAATACTCAGTCTGAACCTGTTCTGAACCCCAACGGGTAATCGCATTAATCACACTAAAGGTAGAAAGCAGTCCAGCAGTCAGACTGAAATCACCTTGAGCCAACTGTTGAGCCATCAGGACATTGCTGACGATATTCTGTTCTGTAGCAACGCCACCTAGAGCTTCAGGCAGCGCATAAAAATTAAGACCCAGATCGGTTGAATATTGCCAGAGTTCCTCTGGAAAGATTTCATGATGATCTGCATCATGTGCCAAAGGATAAAGGACTTCGCTGGCAAACTGTTGCATCGCCTCACATGTCATTTGCTGTTCTTCAGTCAGATTCAGATCAAACAGTGATTTGGACTGATGTGTTAAACGCTGTCTTTGAATTTTCTGACCAGATTTCAGAATTTTCTGAGTTTGGCTGAGTGTTTTAAAACCTGCTTTGGAGCTTTGATAAAGTGATTTTTCTAAAAATTTACGCAGCTTTAATTGGTCGAGTAAATCACTTCCAGCCACTTTGGTCAGGATGGACAAGCCAAATCCTTGTGCTTTGTTCACCATATTGTTCATTCTAATTATCCTACGGGGTGTTATCTTATTTGCCTGATGTTGACATGCAGCTCTAGAAAAAACCATGTCATCAATGACATGAATCATTGTCAATCTATCATTAAAATAAAGAGAGGATTTAAATATTTAAGATATTGAAAATAAATAGAAAAATAAAATAAGAAAAATTTGGTTTTTATCAAAAATTGACCCGAATGACAAAATCATCCGGGTCTTATATAAGGCTAATAATAACTTAGTCTATTAGAGGTGACGTTTAATCATTGCGCGTACATTAGTTTTCGCATCAATCACCGTCATGAAGGTATAAGCGCCAATGAACTTACGGCTGATAAACATAAATTCTTTAGGCGGTACACTGAAATAACGTGAAGCCATAGATTTAGAAGCCTGCTGCATCACACGGCTATGAAGCTGGCTTTTTTTCCAGTTATAGCGGTCATGTTCATCCATCACACCTGGAGGCAAGTCTTTATTGTTCATTGGCGAGCTGAAGGCTTCTGTGGCTAACAGAAAGACTTTTGCCATATCCGGTTTGATGCTAGGCGGAATAGAATCAAAGAATTCATAACCGGTCATGGCTTTCACCATCATGTCTGAATCATGATGATAACCGGCCTGGATCAGGTTACGCGCTACATTGAGTAGATGCTGGTCAAACTGACGGATTGCACCGAAGTCGAGAAGCACAATCTTGTCCTGGATATTTTCGCCATCCCCTAGACGTACCAGGTAATTGCCGAAATTCGGGTCAGTCTGCATCTCGCCCCATTCAAAAATCTCACGTACAGCGATTTCAAGGGAAGCTTCACCCAGTTTATTACGACGTTCCTGTGGTAGAGACAGCATCACTGGACTATTGATCGGTACACCACGTTCAAAGGTCATACAGAGCACGCGATCGGTCGAGTAATCTTCAATAATGGTCGGTACGATATAACGTGGATCATTTTGCAGACGTTGACGGAAACGGCGGGTTGTCGCAGCTTCAATTTTGTAGTCCACTTCACGATGCATCATTTCACGAACTTCATCAAACCACTGATCAAATTCACGGGTTTGCGGCACCATACGGGTCAATTTGAGCATGTTCTTAAACAGGCTCATATCTGAGTCAATCGCTTCTGCAACGCCTGGATACTGGATTTTCAGTACCAGTTCCAGCCCGTCAGATTTGCGTTTGGCGCGATGTACCTGAGCCAGTGAGGCTGTTCCTAAAGGTTCATGATCAATAGTTAAATCATCAAGTTTTGAACCAAGCTGTGCTTGTAACTGCGCTTTAATCGCAGGCCAGGCCAAGGCTACAGTCTTATTATTTAATGTATTTAATGCCTGAGTGATTTCTTCAGGCAGAAAATGTTCGCCATAGAGCGCCATCATTTGGCCAATCTTGACGATAGAACCTTTCAGCTTGCCGATTTCTGCAACCAGATAATCTGCCTGCTCTTTCATGGCTTTTTTGCGTTTTTTCTCTTTCTCTTCTTCACTCGAGAACATTGAAGTGGCATTTGATGCTGCCCAGCGGGTGCCTGCAAGTAGGGATGCCTTGGCGATCGATAAGCGTCGATCCATGGATGAGGTTTTCAGTTGTTTGAGCTTATCGTTCTGATCTGACATGTAGAATAAATCCTTTCCCAGCATATAGCAGAATAAATCATTGTAGCGGATATTAACCTGTCTTCACGTATTAAAAAAGTTTTAACAGATTGAATTTACGCTAAACATGATCAGGCTCGATGACCTGTATTTATATTAGCCAAGGCATTATGGCATCTGAAATTGAATTTTTAATTCAGTTCTTTGTTGCAACTGTTGGATATTTGTTTGAATGTGCTGTTGAATCAATGTAATCACGGACTCATGCTGAAAGCCCAGAGCATAACCTTTAACAATCACGATACTGGGCAAACTAAAAAACAGGTAGCGTGCATCTTCTAGCGTTGCCTGCTGAAAAACACCTTGCTGAATTAACATGTCTTGCAAAAATGCCTTTTCCTGCTGCACGTTATGAGACTGTACATCATCCCAATAATTCAGGCGCATGGCCATCAGGTTGTTATGCTTGTAGCTCATAACATTCAACTCGTTTACTTGTATATCTTCGCTATATAATGGAGACAATTCTGAGAGTTTCAATTGCTCATTTGCATAAAATCGATGCTTATAAAGGAATAGGAATTTTCACTGGACTCAGGTAGTATCGGAATATAACTTAAAACAAAATTGATGAGTGCGATTGTAAGCATCATGCCAATTTGGCAAAGGGGAATGTATGCGTTTTGCATGGTTATTAACTGCTATTCTGGCAGGTACAGCTGTATATACACAAGCAGCTCAGGATTATTCAAGGGAATATTCACAGTGTATGAAGTTCACCTATGGTGACCGTACCAAGACTGAAAAATGTATTGCTAAGGAATTAAAAGGGCAGACTAAAATCTTGAAAAAAAGCTATAAAAATTATCTTAAATTAAACGCAAATAATGCTGCTGTAGTAAAAAACCATTATGCCTTGTTTGAATCCAGACTGGACAAGCAATGTGGTCGTATCCGTGCTGGAAACTACACCAAAATCCAGCAAGGGCAATGTGCCCTAGCCATGGTAATTGAGCAGTCCAATTATTATCAATCACGTTCTTTTGTCGGAAAACGCTGAGGATCTGATCGGTACTCAAAAGCATAACGGACATGTAAGTTTGTTATACTTTTTAAATTATGGCGAGAATTTGAGATTTATTAAAACTGGACAGAAGCGCTGAATAGGTGAGTCAGTATTATTTATCACCTACTTCATAAAACGTTCGATTTATCTCTCATACTTTAAAGCATTCAAATCCGGATTAAAGCGATCTATTGTTGACCATTCTCATCATCAAATAACAGGCTTCTAAAACCGGATTCAGCCAGAGTGGAGTCGTGCTGTTTTCGTATTTTTCATGGTTTTAGCATTATAAAAGCAGGCGAAACAAGGTATCATAAGGCGTTTTAAAATATGACCTCTGGAGACGCCTTAAGTGGATCGACCGACTATTAGCCCTGAACATTTGCAGGAAGCCGCTGAAAATCTAACAACCATTCGTGATTTTATCCGTTTTGGTGTTACAGCATTACGTCAATACGATGCGCACTTGGGCCAAGGCACAGAAGATTATTTTGCTGAAAGTTCAGCACTGGTTTTACAAACCCTTTCTCTGGACTGGAATGCTGATCCAGAAATTCTGGATTCAAAACTGCTTCCAAGTGAAAAAGAAGAGTTTTTGAATCTGTTAGGACGTCGTATCAATGAAAGAATGCCGACATCTTATCTATTAAATCTGGCTTATTTCTTTGGTAAGCCATTCTATGTGGATGAGCGTGTACTGATTCCACGTTCACCAATCGTTGAGCTGATTGAAAACCGTTTTGCACCATATTGCCTGGGCGAAAATGGTGAAATGGGTGCAGCGGTAAATAACCTGCCAGAAAATCCGAATCCAAAAACACCACAACGTATTCTGGACATGTGCACCGGTTCAGGCTGTATTGCGATTGCATTGGCATACGCTTTTCCAGATTCTGAAGTGGATGCAACCGATCTGTCTAAAGAGGCTTTAGAAGTAGCGCAGATCAACTGTGAGCATCATAACAAGCAGTATCAAGTGGCATTGCTTGAATCGGACCTGTTCGCAAAAATTCCAGCTGAAAATCAATATGATCTAATCGTGTCGAATCCTCCATATGTGGATGCAGAGGATATGGCAGATTTACCAGACGAATTCCACCACGAACCTGAAATGGCTTTGGCTGCAGGTCAGGATGGTCTCGATCTAGTACGTAAAATGCTGGCTCAAGCGGCTGATTACCTGACTGAAGATGGTCTGATTGTAATTGAAGTCGGCAACTCTGAATGGGCAATGAAGCAAAACTTCAATAAAGTTGATTTCCACTGGTTGCAGTTCCAACGTGGTGGTTCAGGTATCTTTGCATTGACTGCAGCCCAATGCCGTCAATATCGCGATTTATTTATTCAATCTGTTAATGCATAAGGAGTCGTTCACATGGCAGGTAATAGTATAGGGCAACTCTTCCGTGTAACGACTTGTGGTGAATCTCATGGTGTTGGCTTAATGGCCATTATTGATGGGGTTCCACCAGGGATTGAACTGTCTGAAGCGGATTTGCAAAAGGATCTGGACCGTCGTAAGCCGGGTACATCGAAATTTGCAACGCAGCGTAAAGAGCCGGATGAAGTGGAAATTATTTCCGGTGTGTTTGAGGGTAAAACCACCGGCACTTCAATCGGTCTTTTAATCCGCAATACTGACCAGAAATCGAAAGACTATGGCAATATCGCGCAGACTTTCCGCCCGGGTCATGCAGACTATACCTATACCCAGAAGTATGGTTTCCGTGATTATCGTGGCGGTGGCCGTTCAAGTGCACGTGAAACTGCAATGCGTGTGGCAGCGGGTGCGATTGCCAAGAAATTCCTGTTTGAGAAATTCGGTATTGAAATCCGCGGTCATGTCACCCAGATTGGCACTGAAAAAGCCGAGAAACTGGACTGGAATGAAGTTCCAAATAATCCGTTCTTCTGTGGTGATGTTGATGCCGTTCCACGTTTTGAGGCACTGGTCACGTCGTTGCGTGAACAAGGCACCAGTTGTGGCGCGCGCCTTGAAATTATTGCCTCTAAAGTCCCAGTAGGCTGGGGTGAGCCAGTATTCGATCGTCTGGATGCTGACATCGCGCATGCCATGATGTCTATTAACGCCGTTAAAGGTGTTGAGATTGGTGACGGTTTTGGCGTTGCTGAGCAGTTTGGTCATGAAACGCGTGATGAATTAACGACGGATGGCTTCTTAGCAAACCATGCCGGCGGTATTCTAGGTGGGATTTCTAGCGGTCAGGACATTCGCGTATCGATTGCTTTGAAACCAACTGCGTCTATTACCACGCCGGGTAAAACCATCACCATCAATCGTGAAGATACTGACGTGTTGACCAAAGGCCGTCATGATCCTTGTGTGGGTGTACGTGCGACTCCGATTGCTGAAGCTATGCTGGCGATTGTATTGATGGATCACTTTATGCGTCATCGTGCACAGAATGCCGATGTGGTTGCGCCGTTTGCACCAATTGAACCGAAATAATTCGCTTCTGATCTGAAGTGAATCCAAAAAGTCAGACTTCGGTCTGGCTTTTTTTATATCTGCAAAGGCAATAGATGATTTAGGTAGAGAGAAACTTATTTTTCCTATGCTTTTAAGAAGTTTAGGTTTATTAAAAATGAAATTCGAAAACTCATCCAAAAAATGATTCAAAAATTTTTAATGAGTTAGAAGGTTTAAAAGTTGAGGTATTAAATATTGCAAAAGAAGAAAGCTGGATTTAATTGGTTTATTATTAATTAAAACGCATAAGAGATTTTCTCTTACTTATTATCCATTGATTTTTCCACTATTTTCTCTCCTGCAACTCTTCGGTTGTTGTATCCTTAATCATTGACAGGCAGTTGGGTTCGATTGCCACAAAATTGCATGTTACGAGTGGCTCAATGCTTCATACTATCTTCAGCGTCCTGTTTCCACTGATTGCCCTAATTACCCTGGGTTATACATTAAAACAAAGGAAATGGTTAGAAGACGGATTTTGGCTGGGGGCAGAAAAGCTAAACTATTATGTACTATTTCCAATCATGCTATTCCTGAATCTGGCTACTGCTCAGATTCATATAGATATTATCCAGGATGTGGTGCTGGTTATTTCAATCATTACTGTACTGGTTTGTGCAGTGCTGTACAGTCTAAAAGCGATATACCGGATTAACTTTGCCCGATTTGGGGTCTATATACAAAGCATACTGCGCTTTAATACCTATATTGGCATTGCTGCGGTCAGCACCTTATTTGGGCAGGCAGGGATGACAGTATTTGCCGTCATTATGGTATTCTTTATTCCAGTCGTAAATACCGTTTCTGTGCTGGCATTTACTAAACCGGCCGATATGCAGTTTGGAAAAATTTTCATATCCCTCGCGAAAAATCCACTGATTTTAGGCTGTCTGGTAGGTGGGCTTTATAATCTGTCCGGATTGGGAATATGGCAGGGTATGAACCAGTTATTGAAACAGATGGCAGCATGCAGTTTGCCTTTAGGTTTGATGTGTGTCGGGGCAGCATTAAAGTTTGGGCAAATTAATCTGGATTTATGGCGCATCGTCTGGAACACAACTGGGCGTATGATCTGCATGCCATTGCTTGGCTTGGGGGTATGCAAGATACTCGGAATATCCACGCTGACCACTCAAGTGCTGGTACTGTTTTTCGCGTTACCCACAGCTTCTGCTTCTTATGTATTGACCAAAGTTCTGGGTGGAGACAGTGAACTTATGGCGAAAGTTATTAGTGTGCAAACCCTGGTTGCAGGATTAACCTTGCCATTATTCTTAAGTTTTATCATCTAGTTAAAAGAATCCAATAGAGAAATTTTTCACTCAAAATAGCCTAAGCAAATTAAAATTTTTAATTAATATAATCCTGTTTCAAATAACTTAATCAAATATCTAAAACTTCATTTAGATTTCATTTTATAGCTAAGCGAGCATAACGTATGCCTTGCTAATTACTGTGTCTTTACAACTTTGCACAGTAATTTTTTATTAAGCGCTATAGCATGGTATATAAATTGCAAAACAATACATATGCACATTATTGCAGGAGAGAAATGCACCCGCATTCGCCGAAGGAGCAACGACCCCGGAAACTCTCAGGCAGAAGGACTGTAATAATGCAAAACTCTGGAGAGAAGTGTTGAATCACTCACCGAAGGGGAAGGTTAAGGTATTGATCTCCAATACTGAAATCAAAGCTCTCAGGTAAAAATGACAGATGGGGCAGACATCATAATAAAAAAGGAGATGTCTATGCGTCATGTAATTGTCATTGGCGCCGGGATTACCGGCGTAACCACTGCTTATGAACTGGCTTTATTAGGGTATCACGTCACTGTAGTCGACCAGCATCTTTACCCTGCCATGGAAACCTCGTATGCCAATGGCGGGCAACTTTCCGCCTGTAATGCAGAAGTATGGAACCAAAAAGCGACGGTACTGAAAGGCCTGAAATGGATGTCGCAAAAAACTGCCCCATTACTGCTCAACCCGTCTTTTAGTATACATAAATACAGCTGGCTAATGGAATTTATGGGGAATATTCGTCATTACGAAACCAATACCCGGGAAACGGTAAAAATGGCGTTATTGGCCCGTAAACGTTTATTTGAAATTGCTGAAACAGAACAGATTGAGTTTGATCTGGAAAAGAGGGGAATCCTGCATTTTTATCATACCGAGCAGGATTATAAGGTCGCGATGAAGGTCAATGATCTGCTTTGCAGTGGTGGACTGGAACGCAATGCGATTTCCAATGAAGAAATTAAACAGATTGAACCCACTTTAACCGGTGATTATTATGCCGGCTTCTTTAGCCGTAGCGATGCTACCGGGGATATTCATAAATTTACTACAGGTCTGGCCAAGGCTTGTGCAGACAAAGGTGTACTTTTCCTGTTTGGTCAGAATGTACAGGCAGTAGAGCAGAAGGATGATTATATCCGGATCAGTTGTATGCCGAGCAGTGAAAACTCCAATACCAATCCGCAAGAACGACTGGAACTGAAAGCTGATGCCATCGTGGTCTGTGCCGGTGTGGGTAGTTATCAACTCTCTTATCTGTTGGGTGACCGGGTCAATGTCTATCCGGTGAAAGGATATTCAATTACCGTACAGCTTAACGATGAACAAAGTCAGCAAAATGCGCCGTGGGTCAGCCTGCTGGATGAAAGCGCTAAAATTGTGCTCTCCCGATTGGGTAAGGACCGACTGCGTATTGCGGGTACGGCAGAGTTTAATGGTTATAACCGCGACATTCGTGCTGACCGGATTCAGCCTTTAATTGACTGGACGCATCGTAATTTTGATATTTCCACTGAATATGTGATTCCCTGGACCGGATTAAGGCCAATGATGCCGAATATGATGCCAGTCGTGCGTCAAGGAAAACACAAGCGGGTGTTTTATAATACCGGACATGGACATTTAGGCTGGACGCTCTCTGCTGCGACAGCAGCAATGATCAGCCAGCAGGTGGCTCAAAACTATCCTGTAGCTTAAAACAAAAAAGATCATCCTCGGATGATCTTTTGTTAATTGAATGAGTTTAGTCATATAGGCGATAGACACCGCTAAAGCGTTCACAGCCTTTCTGCTGGGTCTTTACCAAAAGAATGGCCTTAGTATAGTGGAATTCATACTTACAGTCGTTTTCGTTATCAGTGATTTCAGTTTTAGCTTCAGGAGTGGTATAAGCTAAAAAAGGGATAGTTTGAGTATCTATACGATTTTTAGGACTGCGATAGGCAATACCTTCGATCTTGATGCGGTCTTTACTGAGCTGATGGACTTTCAGGTGTGCCGGCTGTTTGGCAATCTGGCCCTGTTCAAATTTTAAATAATGCTGGGTCAGGCTTTGATTTAAAGAAATAAAGATATTCAGATCATCTAAACGCACGTCAAACTGCTGTTTATAACAGTCTAGTGTTTTGCACTGTTGTAAGCGGGTTAGCCATAGTTGATGCGTATCCTGAATAATACTTAAAGGTGCATCAGTAATCAGGTAGGCCGTGAGATACTGGCTCGCCAGATTTTTTCTAAATTCAGCCAGAGACACGGAACACAGCGTCGAAGTTGCTTTACTGGCTTGTGAGCTATCTGAACATTCTAGCGGACGTACGGATGCTGCAGCACCTGTTGCCAAAGTGCTCAAACCCAGCATGAGACCCAGAAGTTTCATCATTTTTATATCAGTTTTCAGCAGCATGATCGCTTATACTTTCACTGTGTTACGCTTGGTCTAACTATAGCGAAATAGAAACGAAGTGTACAAGATTTCAATTGGTTATTTCTAAGGATGAAAACAGTGGTTGCACAAATTCGAATTGGTCAGGGGCTGGATGTGCATGCATTCGAAGAAGGTGGTTTTGTCACACTGGCAGGCGTGAAAATTCCACATACCCATGGCCTCAAAGCACACTCGGATGGTGACGTTGTATTACATGCATTATGTGATGCTTTATTAGGTGCATTGGCGCTGGGAGATATCGGTCAGCATTTTCCAGATACGGATCCTAATTTTAAAGGTGCTGACAGTCGTGTATTGTTGAAGCACGTGTATCAGCTGATCTTGGATCGTGGTTATGTATTGAATAATGCAGATATTACTGTGGCCTGTGAACGTCCAAAACTGGCAAAGCATAATCTGGAAATGCGTCAAAGCATTGCAGATGTACTAGAAGTAGATGTAACCCAGATTAGCGTTAAGGCGACGACAACAGAAAAGCTGGGCTTTACCGGGCGTCAGGAAGGCATTCTGTCTATGGCGACGGTCCTGATCGCTCATGCAAAGTGATCAGGATTAATCATTGCCAATTTAAGTTCTTCAGTTGCTTTACGGCCTTGTAGCTGTAAGGCAACAGCATGCAATAGACCCGTCCAGGTGTCGTTCGGTTCCCAGATCTGATGCAGGCTTGCTTGCGCCGTCGGTAGATCCATATCCATATAGTATTGGCGATATAAATACATCAGGCTGCTGACATGGAAGTTCTGGTTGCAATGTACCCAAACGGCTTGTTGCTTGATGAGATGATCAATCATGTCCAGCACTAGCAGGCATTGATCATCGGATGGCATTTCCCATGAAATTGGCAGCTGGATATAGTTGAGTCCAAGCTCCAGACAGATTTTATCTTCATGGTCCAGGTGAGGCTCTGCATCGCTCAAAGCTACATTGATAATGGTCGAGATCCCGTATTCCTTTATCAGTTTGAGCTGTTCTGCTGTTGGCTGGCCTGAAGTAAACAGGTGCTCATGGATGAATTGAAAATTATTGATTTGACAGAGTGCAGTTTCAATTTCATTCATCAGATCATTTTCCTTATGTAGAAATGCAAACGCCATCTTACGATGGCGCTTTGATCAATCGCTTAGCGATTCGGTAAAACGTCCTTTAACGCCTCATGCATATCAAGTAATGCCTTTTCAGTCGTTTCCCAGTCGATACAGCCATCAGTCACTGATTTGCCGTATTCCAGATCACAAAGGTTAGCCGGGATATCCTGACGACCACCTTTAAGATGACTTTCTACCATAATACCAACAATTGATTTATTTCCATCAATAATTTGTTCAGTGATGTTTTTTAGCACTAATGGTTGTAAGTACGGGTCTTTATTTGAGTTTGCATGACTGGTGTCAATCATGATTTTGGTACTAACTTTCGCTTTTGCCAAAGCAGTCTCAGCTTCTGCAACAGAACCTGCATCATAGTTCGGTTTGCCATTGCCACCACGAAGTACCACATGAGCATATGGGTTACCAGAAGTACGAATGACTGCAACCTGACCTTGATCGTTCAGACCGAGGAAGCTATGACCGTGTTTCACGGATTGCATGGCATTGGTTGCAACAGTCAGGCCGCCATCAGTACCGTTTTTGAAACCTACTGGTGAAGACAGGCCAGATGACATTTCACGGTGAGTCTGGCTTTCGGTAGTACGTGCACCAATCGCTGACCATGAAATTAAATCCTGATAATACTGTGGTGAGTTTGGATCAAGTGCTTCGGTTGCACATGGCAGACCTTTTTCATTCAGCTCAAGTAAAAGCTTACGGCCAATGCGTAGACCTTTTTCAATATTGAACGAGTCATTCATGTCCGGGTCATTGATCAGACCTTTCCAGCCAATCGTGGTACGTGGTTTTTCAAAATACACACGCATTACTAGATACAGGCTGTCTTTCACTTTTTCGCTCAGCACTTTCAGGCGCTCAGCATATTCTTTGGCAGCTTCAGGGTCATGAATTGAACATGGACCAATCACGACAAAAAGACGTTTATCGTTGCCATCCAGAATATTGCGAATCGTTTCACGACCTTTCAGTACGGTTTGATAAGCATTCTCAGTCAAAGGCAACTCAGTCTTTAATTGTGCTGGAGTTACAAGAGGAATCATGCTTTGGATATTCACATCATCAATATCTGATTGTGAAATAGGATTTGACTGTAGTGTATTCATTGCCGTCACTGGTTCGATCATACAAAAGGTTGTTTAATAGCCCGAATATAACATGAATGATGCGTCACTTTGTTATAAAAAAGATGAATAAATCTTTGAAAAAAAAGTGATGAATCTGAGGTTTAGTTTAAACGGCCTGAGATTTTTCTGCTTCGGTTACCAACTCGGGTTGAGCTGGTTGAGCAGGTTTGGATTTGACTGGATTGAGCATAAAGTTCACACCCAGACAGAACAGGGTAACACCCAGAATTTTACGGATAATTTTCTCAGGCATACGTGAACTGATCAATGTGCCGATCACGATTGCAGGAATAGAACCCACCAGTAACCAGCCTAACAAAGCAAAGTCTACATTACCTGCGCTCATATGGCCCAAGCCTGCGACTAAAGTTAGAAGTACGGCATGCACCACGTCAGAACCGATAATACGAATCATCGGCAAATTCGGGAACATCAGAATCAATGCCATAATACCGAATGCCCCTGCGCCCACTGAAGACAAGGTCACAAAAACACCAAGCACGATTCCCATGATGATAATCAGAGCGCGTTTTTTGCCAGATTTAAAATCGACTTTTTCCAGATCCTGGGTCATATCTGGCAGTTCTTGTTTACGGTATTTATTAAAGAACTTCTCAATTGAAGCGCGGAATACAATAGAAATACCGGTCAGCGTTAGCATAAAACCGAGTACCATGGTGAGTACTGCTTTATAATGGGTAGATTGACTGAGATAGTTCTCAAGTACCCAATGGGTTGCAAATGAGGCAGGAATACTGCCGATCGCCAGCCAGATCACAATGGGCCAGATAATATTCATTTTTTTTGCATGGACAAAAGAACCGCAGAATTTAGAGATTGCGGCATATAGAAGGTCAGTACCGATTGCAATGTGCGGTTCAATCCGGAATAGGCTGATTAAAATAGGGGTCATCAGTGAACCACCGCCGACACCAGTAATCCCTACACAGAAACCAACTAACACACCTGCTAAAATAAACTCAATCGGACCAAACATCTATATATGCCAATATCAAAAAACGAGCATATCTTATGACTATTAAAGATAAGTAGTTGTCTTGATTAATGATTTGCTTATTCCAAAATAAGATAAAGCAAGTGATTAATGAGGTGTTTTATTATCGAAAAAACTGGTCTAAAGGATAAGTCCGGTAAGCTTTCTAAAGAATTTTCTTATAGTTAGGAAATACGAGGAAGATAAATGGAATTGAATTCATGAAATATAATTAATAGTATAAAATTTCTTCTTTATTAAAATAAGCAAATTTATTTGATTTAAAAATAGGCTGGTCGTGATAAGGGAAATTAGAAGTTTGGTAGATCATTCTTTATATCATTTTTCAATTGAGCATATTTGTAGTCATGGTGATCCTGGTCATTCTTATCTAAAGTAAATTCAGAAAATCCCTGTAGTCATCATTATATTTGTAGATATAGCGCTTTAAATTCTTAGATTCATCATTTTTCAACCATTTCATGCAGATCGGGATCAAGTTCAGCCTTAAGTTTTTCGTCTTATGCTAATATGCTGACAGCAATTCTCTGAGGATCACATCTTGCAAAAACGGAAGCTTAAAATTGGAATCGTCGTGGGTGAAGTATCGGGAGATACCTTAGGTGCCAGTCTGATTCGTCGTTTTCGTGAGCAGGGTATTGATGCTGAATTTGAGGGCATTGGTGGTCCACAGATGATGGCAGAAGGTTTTAAAAGCTATTATCCAATGGATATTCTGTCAGTGATGGGTATTGTCGAAGTCTTAAAAGATATCCGTAAGCTGTTTGCTGTACGTGATGGACTGGTGGAGGCCTGGACGAAAGACCCAGTCGATGTATTTATCGGCATTGATGCACCAGACTTTAACCTGCGTTTATCCAAGAGTATCAAGCAACGACAGTTGCCGATCAAAACCGTTCAGTATGTCAGTCCTTCTGTCTGGGCGTGGCGTCAGGGACGTGTACATGGCATTAAAGCCAGTATCGATCTGGTACTGTGTTTGTTTCCATTTGAAAAAGTCTTTTATCAAAAATGGCAGGTACCCGCTGCATTTGTCGGTCATCCATTAGCGAGTCAATTGCCGATACAGAATCCACTGGCTGAAGCAAAGCAGGAGCTGGGACTCGATCCTGCCCAGAAATATATTGCCTTGCTGCCAGGCAGCCGCCGTGGAGAAATTGAACGTCTTGGGCCATTGGTGCTGGATACTGCACAAATTTTGCAACAAAAACATCCTGAATATATCTTCCTGGTTCCTGCCATCAATGATGCACGTAAGCAGCAAATTCAAGCCTTGCTGCAAACTTATCCAGAAAGCTTACAGACCCGAATTCGTCTGATGGAAAATACCGGTAGCGATTCTAAAATCGGTCGTCAGGTCATGAATGCAGCAGATATCGTCGCTTTGGCATCGGGAACAGCAACTCTGGAAGCAATGTTGTTACATCGTCCAATGGTGACTTTCTATAAATTACATTGGCTGACTTATCGTATTGTTAAACTTCTGGTGAAAATTCAGTACTATTCATTGCCAAATATTATTGCGGGCAAGAAAGTGATTCAGGAGCTGATTCAATCTGAAGCAACCCCCGAGAATCTTGCTGCCGAAATTGAAGCATTAATGAATATTGAAGCAGCACAGATTCAGGCGATGCAGCATCTGACCATGCATAAGCAACTACTTTCAGGGAATAGTGAAGATCCTGTGACTGCCATTTTAGAACTGGTAAAATAATCTTCTCAGCTATTGTTGACCCTGATGCTGCTGACGATACTGGCTCGGAGTCAGTTCAAACTGCTTTTTAAAACTCTGACTAAATGCAGTTTCTGAAGAATAACCTACGCGATGCGCAATCTGTTGTACGGTCATTAAGCCATCTCTTAAATAACGTGCTGCCAGACGCATCCTGTGCTGTTGCAGATAAGCCAAAGGCGTTTCACCGACCACTTGTGTAAACAATTGTGCAAATTTGGAACGTGACATATGGCATTGTTCAGCCAGACTTTCAACGGTCCAGCTCTGTTCTGGCTGGCCATGAATGGCAGCTAAGGCACTGGAAAGTTCAGGATGGCTTAAGGCATTTAACCAGCTGGAGGCATGCCGGGCATTCAAAATATAATCCCGCACACATTCAATAAGTAAAATACTGACCAGATGATCGAGAATACGGTCACGGCCCGGACGTGTATTCTGGGTTTCTAAAGCCAGGAACTGTAATCCGATCTGTAACCATTCCGGGGCTGAATCACTCAAAATATGCTGGATATGCAGATAATCCGGCAAAGAGGTAATTAGCGGTCGCGCCATCTGGATATCCATTTTTGAACGAATCGCCAGAATAAAGTTGCGTTGTGGCTGGACCTGACCGAAATCAATACTTTGCTGTGAATGCGAAGCAAAGAAGCTGTTAATGGGACTACTTTGTGTTAGTTCTTGATCATTTGGACAATGCAGCTGGTGCGCTTTGGCAGATGGAAGCAGAATCAGATCACCCTGCTGTAAGACAATGACATGGTCTGAATCTTCAAAGCTGAGCTGTGCCTGTCCATGCAAAATCACATAGGCCAGCATGGACGGTTCATGTCTGTATAACAGTCGATAAGGATGATGAACATTCAGATAGATATATTCTGATTTGGCTAAATGTATGTCATCAAAAATTTTACTAAGCGCATCCATGCGTGTTCTATTCTGAATTAAAAAGGTATTTTTAATTAAGTCTGCATGTGAATTGAGGTCAGAAATCGGCTGATCAGGACAAAGACGCTGACATAGCTTTTCTGGACGCTGACAACTGTGCACATGCGCTGAATTATTTAACTATAAGGGCAGGGTAACATAAAACAGGAGGGTCGCAATGAATGCCCCTGCAAAAATCACAAATATTCACCTGGAGCAGGACGCTCAGTTGCTGAAGGGCCGCCAGCTAGATAAAAAACGTTTCGGATGGCTGTTGAGTCCCGGTCTGCCAGTCATCGGTATGGGTATTTTGGCCGGCTACCATTTTGGACCGAAAGCCACCAAGAAAGTTTTTGCCTTGGGTGGTCCATTATTACTGCATGTCATCATTCCGACACTAGATGCTCTGATTGGTGAAGATGAAAATAATCCCAGCGATGATCAGATCAAAGCTTTAATCAAAGATCCTTATTATGACCGTATCGTAAAATTGTTTATTCCTTTGCAAATGGCTGCTAATGCTTTTGCAGGCTATGTGGTATCACGCCCCAATGTCTCATTGACCGATCAGGTTCTACTCGGGATCTCGATGGGTGCAATTAATGGAGTCGGTGTAAACACCGCCCATGAACTGAGTCACCGCCCGAATAAATCTGATCACTACTGGTCACATGCCAGCCTGATGCCATTGGCTTATAACCATTTCCGGATTGAACATCCTTATGGACATCATAAACGGGTCGCGACGCCTGAAGACCCTGCCTCATCAAAAATGGGGGAGTCATTTTACAAATTCTGGCCACGTACGGTATTTGGTGGACTTAAATCTGCAATTGAAATTGAAAAACGCCGTTTACAGCGTAAAGGCTTGAGTTTCTTTAGCAAGGAAAATGAATTGTTTCATGGCTGGGGGATGAGTGCTGCTTATCATGCCTTGATGCTGAAAACCTTTGGCAAGAAGATTATTCCATATACGTTAACACAGGCATTTTATGGCATCAGCCTGTTTGAAATTGTCAATTATATTGAACATTATGGTTTGAAGCGTGCTGAAACTGAGAAAGGTAAATACGAGCGTACTTTGCCTGAACACAGCTGGAACAATAACAATATTGTTACCAACCTGTTTCTGTATCAGTTACAACGCCATTCTGATCATCATGCGTTCCCAAGCCGGCCGTTTCAGGCATTGCGCAATTTTGAGGAAGCACCTGTCTTGCCAAGCGGTTATGCGACCATGCTGATTCCAGCTTTGATACCACCATTGTGGTATAAAATGATGGATAAGCGTGTGTATCAACATTATCAAGGCGACCTGAACAAAGCCAATATCTTGCCTGCTAAACGCAAGCAGATTTTCAGAAAATTTGGCATACAAGATAATGCAGCTTAACTATTTCCAGTTTTGAATAAAAAATGCGCCTTTCAGGGCGCATTTTTTATTCATTTTCGTTAAATCTTAAAACCATTCTGGCTGCATATTCAGGCAGGTATCATCAAAGTTCATCAGTAATTGTGCCTGATGTTCAACTTCAGGCAGTTCCCAGCGGATAAAGTATTGAGCTGCCTGCATTTTTCCTGTCAGGAATTGTTGATCTTCCGCATAGTCAGACGAGGCAAATTTTAACTGTGCCTGATTCGCCATTTCCAGCCATAACCAGGCAATAATAGTTTTACCCATCATATCCAGATATAAACCTGAATTCGCCAATGCTGCCTCAACTCGGCCTTGATGCAAAGCCTGACCTAAAACCTGCGTGGTTTTTTGCACAGTCGCAAGATGCTTTTTAAAAGTTTCTGCCAGTTCAGCTAACTTATGATCCTGAATCTCGGATAAAGTTTTCTGGATACGCTGCATGAGCAGGCTTAAACCTTTACCGTTGTGTTGCCACAGTTTACGACCGAGTAGATCTAGAGACTGAATGCCATAAGTGCCTTCATGGATTGGATTCAGACGGTTGTCCCGGTAGCACTGTTCAATCGGATATTCACGGGTATAACCTGCACCACCCAAGACCTGAATCGCCAGGTCATTGGCTTTGGGGCCATAGGCAGAAGGGAAGGATTTGACCACTGGTGTAATCAGATCCAGCAAAATAGCACTCTCTTCATCCTGAGCTGCCTGATGTTCATCAATCAGGCGGGCTGCAAACAGACACAGTGCCAGTGATGCTTCAACATAGGACTTCTGGGTCAACAGCATACGTTTAACATCGCTATGCTCAATGATATTCACTGGTTTACTATTTGGATCTTTATCGGCTACCGGACGTCCTTGTGGACGGTTTTTGGCATAATTCAGAGACTCCAGATAACCACGATAGCCAATCATTGCCGCACCAAGTCCCACACCGACACGTGCTTCATTCATCATCTTGAACATATATTTTAAACCATGACCTGCTTCACCAAGTAAATAGCCTAAGCAATTGTCATTTTCCCCAAAGCTCAGCACCGTCGAGGTAGTCCCGCGATAGCCCATTTTATGCAGTAGGCCGGCCAATTGAACATCATTAGACTCATCAAGTGAACCATCGGCACGGGTCTTGAATTTTGGCACAATAAACAGGGAAATACCCTTCACGCCTTGAGGTGCATCCTGAATCCGGGCAAGCACAAGATGCACAATATTTTCAGTAATGTCCTGGTCACCCCCAGAGATAAACATCTTTTGACCTTTAATCCGATAGGATCCATCTGCCTGAGGGATGGCCTTCGTAGTCAGATCACCAAGGGATGAACCGACATCCGGTTCTGTCAGTGCCATGGTGCCAGAAAAACGGCCGCTGAACATATGGGGTACAAATGTGTGTTTCTGTTCCTCAGTGCCGAAAGCCTGAATCACATTGGCTGCGGCAGCGGTCAAGAAAGAATAAGCTACCGTTGATGGATTGGCAGACATAAAAAAGGCATTACACGCCATATTGACCAGAATCGGTAACTGCATACCACCGGCATTATAATCATGTTGAGCGCAGAGTAATCCGGCATCGGAAAACTGTTTCCATGCAGTTTTGACTTCAGCAATGGTTTCGACTTTTTTGCCGTCAAAAGTTGGTTCGTGCTGATCTGCTTTGGCATTGTGCGGCGCAAAATAATCGGTAGCGATGCCTTTGGCCGTATCTAAAATACTGTCAAAGGTGGTTTTATCATGTTCCTGATAACGTTCAAGCTCGGTCAGCTGTTCCAGTTTAAAAACGTCATACAGCAGGAAATTCAAGTCTTTGTCATTGATAAGTTGAGTCATACTTAGTTTTAAATCGAGTATTCATATGATGTGTTTAAGACTAGTAGTTGCTTTTATTTTTTAGAATTGTCAATAATGACACTTAAGATGTGAAAAGTGACAATGATATTCAGATGAAAAAGGTGGTGGTTTTAGGTTTTGATGGGGCTTTAGCATCGGCTATTACTGGAGTCGTGGATTTATTTGCCATGGCGGGCGTGAGCTGGAACCGGATTCAGCAGCAGGAAATTCATCGTCTGTTTCAGGTAGAAATTGCCAGTGCCCAAGGGCAGGCGATCCGTTGTATTAATGGGATATTGATCCAGGCACATTTAGCTTATGCAGATATCAAGGATGTAGATATTGCCATTGTCCCTACGATTGCTGGGCCGATTATCGAAACCTTGCAACAGAATCCGGAACTGATCCGTTATTTAAAAGAAGCAGACCGGCAGCAGAAAGTGATTGCAGGAAACTGTACGGGGAATTTCTTTTTGGCTGAAGCCGGTATTTTGAATGATCGCCAGGCGACCACGCATTGGGGCTTTCAGGATATGTTTCAGACTCTTTACCCTAAAGTAAAGCTTCATGCCGATCAGCTGATTAGCCGGGATCAGCATATCTACTGTGCAGGTGGTGGCCTGGCCTGGTTTGACTTAGGACTGCACCTGATTGAACGCTACTATGGTTTTGAGCTGGCGATGCAGTCAGCCAAATCCTTTGTGATTGATTACCGGCGTGACAGCCAGCTGTCTTATTCCTTACTAAAAATTGGCAAGCCGCATCATGATGAGCTGGTACAAAAAGTACAGGATTGGCTGGAACAGCATTTTCATGAAGCACTTAATCTGGAACAACTGGCAACACGTTTTAACCTCACCACACGTACTTTGATTAGACGTTTTAAACAGGCACTGGATGTGCCACCCAATCAGTATCTGCAAGCCCTTCGGATTGAAGCAGCCCGTAAAAGGCTGGAAGAAACTGAACAGGCGGTGGATTTGATCATGCAACATGTCGGTTATCATGATCCAAGCTCTTTCAGGCGATTATTCCATAAAAAAACGGGGTTAACCCCGTTAGAATATCGCCGTCGATTTAGCCGGCGCTTTTAGCATGTCATCAAGTTGCAGCAGCTTTAACTTTACGTCCATGCAGCAGATAATACCAAAGCAGACAGCTGAGTGTAATGACCGCACTATACAAATACAAATGCTGATAACCGATCTGATCCAGAAACTGGCCAATAAAATACGGTCCAAAACCAAGTGCAGCATCAAGAGCAATAAAGAAGGTTGATGTTGCCAGTCCCATACGCTCTATTGTGGTACTTTTTACCGCAATGGTCTGGCAAATGGATTGAATATTGCCATAACCAAAACCTAATAACGCTGCACTAGTGAGGAGCATCCATGAATTATGTGCCTGACTGAGCAAACCAATACCGATTGCCATAATCACAATCGCAGGATACATGATGATGTTTTCGCCTTTACGATCCATCAATGGGCCGGTAAATGGGCGAGAAATCAAAATTGCGGCTGCATACATCAGGAAGAAGAACGAAGCTGCCTGCAAGAGATCAATTTCCTTGGCATACAGGTTAAGAAAAGACAGTACGCCAGAATAACATGCACCAGCAATCAGGATAATAACTGCAATAGGAAAAGCTTTAGGCTCAACAAACTGCGCCAGACGTGAAGTAGGCTGAGCAGACTGCTGCGTACCAGCTTTTGCAGTCAGTTTTACTTTTGAAGTATCAACACCAAAACTGAAGAGCAGACAGGTGAAAGCCACAATAGAAGTAAAAGTAAAAATCACCTTATAGTCATATTGTGACATTAGCCAGATCGCCAGGAATGGACCAACTGCAGTGGCTAGCGTACTACTGGTACTGAAGTAGCCAATGCCTTCAGCACGTCGAGTTGCTGGAATGGTCTGGGCAATGACAGTTCCAATAACAGTCCCTGCGACACCCATCATAAAGCCGTGAGCAAAGCGGATCGCAATCAGATAAGGTACATCTACTGGAATAAAATACAGACCAGAGAACAGGAAAAAGCCCAAGGCTCCAGCAACCAGACTGGCTTTGGCACCCAGATTGGGCAGGAATTTTCCTATCAGCAATCGGCCAACTAAAGTCCCGACCACGAATACACCGGAGATTAACCCTGCTTGTGCAGTAGTGGCATCCAGTTCAGCTAAAGCATAACCAACACTGACAATGACCAGTAGATAGAACACCAGAACCAGCTGGAAGTTCATTGCACTAAGAAAAATAAAATTTTTCGTCCAAAGCTTGGATGGAGCCTCAGTCATGTTGAAGCTCCTTTCTCGCCTGAAGGGAATGCATAAACTCTAAAACAAAAGCATGAGCACGTTTCAGCTCATCTTTATTGAAGTCTTGCAGTAATTCTGCTTCCAAAACATCAATTTTGCCGCAACATTGCTGGAACTGTTGTTCACCCATTTCAGATAGCTGCAGTAATTTCTGGCGTTTATCTGTCATTGGTTGTGATTCAATAAAGTTCATTTCCATCAAAGTATTTAAACGCTTAGTTACAGCAGGTTTTGAAATCCTGAGTTCCTGGGCGATATCCAGTGCTGTACATTGACCATTCATTTTGATAATGACCAGACTTTGCCATAAGGAATAATTTAAGCCGTGTTCAATTAACACAGCATTCATTTCATCCCCGAGCAATCTTGCACAGCGTAATAATGCAAATCTAAAACGGGAGGTAGTATCCATAAGGAATAATGTTAACCTAGTTAACTAAATTTGCTTAATTTACGCTTATAAATATAAAAATTCAAGTGATGTATCAGTTGCTCCGATATGGCTTAACAGATATTTCAAGGAGTAAATGAGCTAATCTGGTGGGAAAAATCTTTGGTTTTCTTTAACATGCAAATCTGGATGCGAGCAGTGGCTAAGGTGAATTTATGCAGGATTTAGACCTAACAACAATTATTAGTGAATGTTTTAAAAGCAGTTCTAATTTAATCATGGATTTACATCAACCAGCAATTACCTTACCTGAACAGCTGATCCACGCAGTTAAAGAGGCAGCACAGACACGCGGATATACTGAAACAATTCATCATGTAATGTTGCTGGATCAATTTGATGCTTCTCGACTGAGTTATGTCTTTAGTCCGCTTATTCTGTCCGTGCTAAAACATAAAACTATCTTTATCGCTCCAGCCAATACTGAACTGCAACAGGTGCTGGGAGAATATTTCCGGGTAGAAGCGCTGAAACTAAACCATACCCAGGCCTTACAGGAAATGGATATTTGCTTTGATTTGGCAACTGATGGTTGTTCCATGCCAGATTTACAGCGCTATGCCGTATTCAAGGCCTTACTTGACCCAAATTGTAAGAGCCTGATTGTCATCGGAAATGAACTGGATGCTGGGTTGAAAATATTACTTGAATCATTCGGTATACAGGTTATCCAGCACAAATTGATGCAACAGCATTTTGATTTAACTGAAATCGAATTTAAAAAACTGTTATGGAAAAGGAAGACAGATTCAGTTGCCGTCACTTGTGAAGAGATCACGTCAGCTAATATTGAATTAGTTACTCAACTTAGCGGAATACAGCATGCCGATGCCGAGCGTCTAATTGATGACTTGATGTATAGCGAGCATCTGTTCGAAAAAGTCTCAGTCTTTGGCGAATTTACCGAAACTATTTATAAGCATCAGCTAAAATAAAAGATAGCGGAAAGGCATGTCCCAGAGTTGCAGTGATTAGATTTTAGATACGCGCGGGTGGCAGGGATGCAACACATTCCCCATCACGACACGACGTCGTAATGGGGAAATAAAAGACTTTTGCCTATTTTGAGTTTTTCCAAAGTATGATTCTGCCTGCACAAAGCCATTTAAACTTTTAAAGAGAAGATAAGGCTGTGCATATATAATTATAAATATATAATAATATCATATATTTAAAAATTATCGAATTGCTCTGATGACCTAATACATAGCCTGATTAAAATTGTGAGACGGCAGTGAGCCAAAGGCTCTTTATTCTGTTCAGGATTTTTTCTGTTTACGGTAAACACTTGGTCGTACCGGATGTGTGCCGCGCCAGAGACCTTTCTTATTTTTCTTGGCATTGCTTTGCAGGCTCATCAGATAGGAGAGGTGTTTCTTGTCACGGATATATTCTTCATAAACCCAAGCCGCACCACGCTTGATCAGTTCTTCATTGACATTTTTACGACGTCGGTAAATGACTCCAACACAGCGTCCATGACGGTCAATATCGGTAATTTGTACACGGACCAGTCTATTCTTGATCATTTTTGCGACCAGCTGCTGGGATTCCTTGCCATAGGCCTGACTGGATTCAGGTGCATCCACATAGGCAAAGCGTAAGCGGGTTTCTGAACGACGGATATTGAAACGATAGCAGGTGAGGGTGTCGCCATCGCTGACGGCCTTAACTCGACACCAGTATTTTTTGCCTTTTTTGAAGGGGCGGAACAGTTCTTGTAAAAACACTACAAGTTTGTGCAGCAAATAATAGGAGAAACATAGAGCCACAAGGCCAAGTACAATTTGCCAAGAAGTTGAGAGATGCAACAAAATTAAAATCCAGAACAAGCGTAGTCAGGTGAAGAAATAGCTGACTTATAAAGTGTTCATTCTAGATCAAAGCCTCACGTCTTAAGGCTTTGTAACTATTCATACGAGGATTTTTTAAGCAAACAAAATAGCCTAAGCAAATAACAAAAAAACCAAGCTGCGATTCTTAGGAATAAACTTTTTAAGGCTCCATAAATAGCCTAAGCATTTTTAAAATTCACTTATAAAAATAGCCTAAGCAAAAATTTTATTAATTTCACTTCGTAAAAATTGATGTCTCTTATTCTCTTGTAAATCCTTATACCAATACATCCCCATATTAATTTTCTGCAGTTTTACAGGGACTTCAAAAATTTTCAGGCTTTTATCAATATGCAAATGATTTAAAACATTTCGAGGAATGGTGAGCATCGCTGAGGGATGCTGCTGCAAAATCTGTAACGCCGTCGAGTAATGCTGACAACGCAGGAAAATTTGCCGGGATAGGTGATTACGGCTTAAATACAGATCTTCAACCAATACCCCAGTCCGGCGCGAAGACACACCAATATGTGGGGAGGCGAGATAACTTTTTTCCGTGACTTGTTGCTGTTGAGTACAGACGACAAACTCATCCTGATCCAGTAATTCAAACTGGATTTTGTCGCCCAAAGGCTGTTCCAGATCGATCACAAAATCAACTTGCTGGGTTGCTAAATCAGAAACAATATTCTTTCGGTCCAGTTTAATACTGACAAACTGAATATCCAGATTAAAACTCTGAAAATGTGCGACCAGTTTTGGCAAGATCATCGGTTCGATTTCATCATGCACAGCAATCTTTAGATTTTGTACCAAGGTGGGCTCAAATTGCTGGTTCTGGATGGAAATATTCTGGATGGTGATGAGAGCATGTTTAATTTCTGAATAAATCTGTTCCGCAAACGGCGTTGGCTGCATTTTACTACCAGTCCGTACAAACAAATCATCCTGCAGATGCTGTCTTAGACGCTGTAAGGCATGACTGGCAGCAGACTGGGTAATTGACAGGATTTGTGCAGCCCGAGAAATACTTTTCTGTTCAAAGACAGCAACAAAAAGTGGATATAAATTAATATCGATCCGATGGAAACTGCGAAGATCAATACTGTTTTTATTATGAATCTGTTGCATATTAAACTATGGAATAAAATCATTTTATTCATAATAGGTTTTAGGTTAAGGTCTTGTAAAGCAGAATAATCATATCCAGAGGAAAGTTGCCATGTTTGAGCTATCAGCACGTGCACAGGACTACGTTGAACGCACCAGAAAATTTATTAGAGATGAGATCGAGCCAATTGAGGCAGATTTCTGGCATCAGGTGCATGAGCTGAATCAGGGTGGTGACTGGACCAAATGGCAATGGCCGGCTGAACTGGAAAATTTAAAAGCCAAAGCCAAAGCAGCAGGGCTATGGAATATGTTCCTGCCTTGTGCTGAATTGGGTCAAGGATTGTCAGTCAATGAATATGCGCATATTGCTGAACTGTCTGGACGTAGCCTGATTGCACCAACGGTATTTAACTGTAATGCTCCAGATAGCGGCAATATGGAAGTATTGTGGCGTTATGGATCTGAACAACAGAAACAGCAATGGCTCATGCCGTTATTAGAGGGAAAAATCCGCTCGGTGTTCTGTATGACTGAACCCGCAGTTGCATCCAGTGATGCCACCAACATGCAGGCAACGGCGGTCATTGAAGGTGATGAAATTGTTCTTAATGGTCGTAAATGGTGGTCCTCTGGTCTGGGTGATCCAAATGCCAAAGTCATTATCTTTATGGCACATACTCCCGATGAAACTAAAGACCGTCATCACCAGCATTCCATGGTTTTAGTTCCAGTTGATACTGCGGGTGTGAAAATCGAGCGTATGTTGCCCGTCTTTGGTGATTATGATGCTCCGCATGGCCACGGCGAAGTTAGTTTTGATAATGTGCGGGTACCGGTATCCAATTTTATTGGGGGCGCTGGCCAGGGCTTTGAAATTGCCCAAGGTCGCTTAGGCCCAGGTCGTATTCATCACTGTATGCGTTGTATTGGCGCAGCAGAAAAATCTCTAGAACTGATGATTGACCGTGGCATGAGCCGCACGGCGTTTGGTAAAGAGATTTTGAAACTGGGTGGCAATCTGGAACGGGTCGCAGAAGCACGGGTTGCGATTGATCAGGCGCGATTATTAACCTTGTATGCTGCCTATAAAATGGATACTTTAGGGAACATGGCGGCTTTGACAGAAATCTCTGCCATTAAAGTCGTGGCACCAAGTGTGCTGGAAAAAGTCGTGGATATGGCAATCCAGATTCATGGTGGCGCTGGTGTTTCACGTGATACACCATTGACCGGATTCTTTGCCCAGGCACGTGCGCTACGTTTGGCAGATGGCCCGGATGAAGTACATAAGGGCATGATTGCAAAATTAGAGTTGGCAAAACGTGGTTATAGTACGCGTCGTAAAAAATAAGTCTTAAGTTTAAAGATATTTAGATAGTAAAAAGATTTTAAGGAAATATTATGGCAGTCATTGATGTCGGTGGAAAAGTTCGTGAGGGTGAAGAACTGGATGTCCGTGCTATAGGAAACTGGCTGATTGAACACGGTGAAAATATTGAGGGTCCTGTTGAAGTCACCCAATATTCTGGTGGTGCGTCGAACTGGACTTATCGCCTGAAATATAGCAATGCCGATTTAATTCTGCGTCGTCCACCTAAAGGCACCAAAGCCAAATCTGCACATGACATGGCGCGTGAATATCATGTACAACGGGCACTGGCTGATCACTATCCAGTTGTTCCGGAAATGTTGTTGCTATGTCAGGATGAATCAGTGATTGGCTGTGATTTCTATGTGATGAAACGCATTGAAGGCATTATTCCACGAGCGAACTTGCCCAAAGAGATGAACTTTAGTGAAGCTCAGGTACGCGAACTTTGTATTAATGTCATTGATAAACTGATCGAGTTGCATCAGGTTCCTTATCACGGTACTGAACTGGAAAATTTAGGCAAAGGTGAGGGTTACTGCCGACGTCAGGTAGAAGGTTGGGATAGCCGTTATGACAAAGCTAAAACGATTAACGTGCCTTCATTTAAATATGTACGTAACTGGCTAAAAGATAATATTCCTGCCGATTCTAAAACCTGTGTGATTCACAATGACTGGCGTTTTGATAATGTTATTCTGGATCCTGACAATCCAACACAGGTGATTGGGGTACTGGACTGGGAAATGGCGACTCTAGGCGATCCACTGATGGACCTGGGTTCTGCCTTAGCCTATTGGGTGGAAGAGACTGACAATGCAATTTTCAAGGCAACCCGCCGTCAGCCGACCAATCTAAAAGGGATGTTTACCCGTAAGGAGGTTGTGGATTACTACCTGGAAAAAACTGGATTACAGCCAGAGAATTGGACCTTCTATGAAGTATTTGGCATTTTCCGTTTAGCGGTAATTGCCCAGCAGATTTATTATCGTTACTACCATAAGCAGACCAATAACCCGGCGTTTAAAGATTTTTGGGTGGTGATTCATGCATTGCATATCCGTGCCTTAAAGCTGATTGGCAAACAAAAGATCGAAGCCAATGATCTTGCCCAGAAGTATATGAATAAATTTAAAGAGTTAATGCCAAAATGACCACCATTTACCTGATTCGACATGGCCAGGCATCTTTTGGAGCAGAAAGCTATGATCAGCTTTCTCCCAACGGTGAACTGCAAGCCAAGTTACTTGGACGTTATTTCGACTCTATTCTTAAAGAAGCACCTGTGGTGATGGCTGGATCAATGCATCGTCATCAGCAAACGGCGCAACTGTGCCTGGATGAGTGTTTTCCTGAAAGTGAATTGATTACCAATCCTGCCTGGAATGAGTTTAATCATACTCAAGTCTTTGCTAGGTATGAGCCGCGATTTAATCAGCCGGAATTATTAAAAGAAGATGTGGCACAACATGCCAATCCTCGAGCGTATTTAAGCAAAATCTTTGAAGGGGCAATTGAACGCTGGACGGGGGGAGATTATCACCATGAATATGAAGAATCCTGGCCAGATTTTAAAAACCGTGTTGAATCTGGATTGCAAGATCTATGCGATGAACTGGCTGAGAAAAGACCGCGCTATGCTGTAGTATTTACTTCGGGTGGCGTTATCTCTGTGGCAGCAGGGAAAATTCTAGGCTTGAGTCCAAGCAAAACTTTTGCCTTAAACTGGGCCATTGCCAATACCAGCATGACGACTTTGCGTTTGGTGGGTAATGAACCGCAGTTACTTAGTCTGAATGAACATCATTTTATTAAGGCAAATCAACCAGAATTACTCACCTGGATCTAAAAGATCTGGAACAAAATGATTTTAAAGGAATAAAAAATGGCTAAAACAATTCTAATTACCGGGGCAAGTTCCGGAATTGGTGCAGGTATGGCACGTGAATTTGCACAAAAAGGTTATAACCTGGCAATCTGTGCGCGTCGTATGGAACGTCTGGAATCTTTAAAGCAGGAACTGGAAAACCAGTACGGGATCAAAGTGAGTGCTAAAACCCTGGATGTGACCAACTATGATCAGGTCTTTGAAGTATTCCGTGCCTTTAAGGAAGAGTTTGGTAGCATTGACCGAATTATCGTGAATGCTGGCGTTGGTGAAGGTCGTCGTATTGGAAAAGGCAACTTTGCTATTAACAAAGCTACGGTGGAAACCAATTTTATTTCTGCCTTAGCCCAGTGTGAAGCTGCAGTGGAGATTTTTCGTGCGCAAAACTCAGGTCATTTGGTCATGATTTCATCCATGAGCGCAATGCGTGGTATGCCAAAACACCTGACCGCTTACGGTGCAAGTAAGGCCGGAGTCGCGCATCTGGCAGAAGGAATTCGTGCAGAGCTGATTGATACACCTATTAAAGTGACGACGATTTTCCCGGGTTATATTCGTACTGAAATTAATGAAGGTGCGAAAAAACTGCCATTTGAGGTAGACGAAAAAACGGGTTCGCGTTTATTGGCTGCTGAAATTGAAAAAGCACCGGTTAAAGCGTATGTACCAAAATGGCCTTGGTTACCGTTGGGCTTGGCTATGAAAGTATTGCCACTAAAACTAGTGAATAAACTAGGATAATTCTTGTTTGTATGATCAAAAAGCTCCTAACGGGGCTTTTTTATTTTTGGAATTGAAGCATTTTGACTTTAAAAATTAAGAAAATAATGTCTGGAAATTATTTTTTATAAATATGATCATACATTATGGTTTAGCATAGCTAAGGGTTGGTGAATATATGTATATGGGCTTATAACCAAATGAAAAAATTAGCTTTTATCATTATTCTGGTATTGACAGCAATGCCATATGCTCAAGCAGCATCTGATGAAGGAAAAAATCCGGATATGACCCGATTGTGTGAGGGAAAAGGACCTCATGTAAAGCTTACGGTTAAAATTGAGGGTCGTACCATAAAAGGCTCATGTCAGATCGGCTTTAAACCTGCTCAAGTAAATGCCTTGGACTATGACGCAATGCGCGCTCCCGCTGTGCAAAATGCATGTAAGGGCAAAGCACGTGGTTCGACTCTTGTCATGAATGTAAATGGTGAACAGATACCGGGTAAATGTGATCTGGTCTTTAAAAGAAATCGTTAAAATATATTTAACGATTTCTTATTTCACTTTGTATAACCGCTATTATATTAAATGGGGATTTTTCTTGAGGAGAATAGATTTATTTTCCCCTAATTTTGAAAATCGATTTCAAAATATTTTCATTAAAAATGAATTAAGCATTTAGCAATATTTAGATAGACAGGCTTTGAATTAAATCTCTTTCAAGCATCCAAATCCGATCTTGCCCCCATAAGGCGGAGTATCCTTCCACATAAAATGATGGAACCCCCCATAAGCCTTTATCTAGTAATTCTTTTCGATTTTCTTCAGCTATGATTTTACAGCTTTCATCATTAAGTGATGCAGTAACTTCCGATACTGAAATACCTGCTCTATCTGCTAAAAATAGCTAATTGCAATATCAATATGTTTTTGTCTTCTGCAGAGGCTGGAATAATCCGGAGCTGTCCAATCTAACCCGCAAAGTTTAATGAGGCTTTGAACAAAACTGGTTGCCATACGTAAAGAGAGTCGAAATAGAGATCTGATCATAAGACAGCATTGAATGGCTGTATCGGAATAAGTTTGATTTCTTCCTTGTTTGCCTTTTGGCTGGGCATACCATTGAGTGCCAGGATCAAACCAAATCGAGATATTTCCTCGATTGATTAAGGCACGATTATAAGAGGACCAATTCATTGTACGATAGATTTTAGGTGTAGGCTTATTCATTCGGAAATTATATTGCTGAATAAGCCTTTAATGATAGGTTTGTGCAACAAAGCCCTCGAAAATTATAAACTGGGGTAAAATTCATCCTATTCTTATGTAAATTAATCTATTATGTTGCTCAAAGCTGCCACGATTGCCTTAATACCTGCTCTAGTCATCCAGGGTAATCGCGTCAAGAAAAAAACGCTACGATTACCAGAACCTGCTGGGGAACGCGAAGGTCTGATTGGGCAGGGGAAACCTTTATCCATCCTGATTGTTGGAGATTCGGCAGCAGCCGGTGTAGGCGTAGATCATCAAGAAGACGCATTAACTGGGGCAATCTTAAGTCAGCTCCAGCAAGATTATCAGATTCGCTGGAAACTTCAGGCGAAAACGGGAGATGCGACTTCCAACGTCATTCGCGTATTAGAAAAAATTCCGGCTGAACACTATGATGTTGTGGTGACTTCAGTCGGTGTAAATGATGTTACCAAGCTGATACCCGCAGATGTGTGGATTAAAAAGCAGCAGAAACTTTATCAGACAATTGAAAGTTGCTTTAGTCCTGAGTTAATTATCGCGGCCGGCGTTCCACCAATGAACATGTTCCCGGCTTTACCAAATCCATTGGCCTGGTTATTTGGTCGTTATGCCAAAGCCATGAACTCTGAGCTGGAGAAATTTGTCAGCAAGAAAGCCAATATGCAGTGGATTGAGTACGATATCAAACAATATCAGGCACTTAATCTGGAAATGGCCAAAGACGGTTTTCACCCGAGTAAAGAAGTTTATACGCTTTGGGGACAGGAAGTTGCTACAAAAATCCGCCAAAAATTTTAGAATAGAATTTCTATATACTAATTTAATGGAATTTTATGTCGGATATTGAAACCCATCCTCTAGAACCTTTCTTACCGGAAAATTCCAAACTTCTGATGATGGGCAGTTTTCCGCCACCAGAAACACGTTGGAAAATGCGTTTCTATTATCCAAATTATCAAAATGATATGTGGCGGATATTTGGTTTAATTTTCTTTCATAATAAAGATTACTTTCTAGATCTTGCCAATAAGAATTTTCAGGAGATGCTGATTCGGGAATTTTTGCTGGAAAAAGGTATTGCGATTTTTGATACGGCGTATCAGATCCGGCGATTGAAAGGGAATGCTTCAGATAAATTTCTGGAAATTGTTACGCCAACTGACCTCAACAAACTGCTTGTTCAGATGCCTTTATGTCATAGCATTATGACCACAGGCGATAAAGCGGCCGAAACCCTGATGCTATCCATGCCTGAAGGCACAGAAAAACCTGCTATCGGGCAGCCGAGTAAAGCACATTTTGCTGGACGCGAACTAAAACTCTATCGAATGCCATCATCATCACGAGCCTATCCATTGGCTTTGGAGAAAAAAGCGGAAGCCTATCGGGAATTGTTTAGAGATGCTGGACTGATTTAGGCTTTAGCGATAAATGTGAATGCGATACTTATACTGTTTACGTTAAATCTATCTTGATTGAAGCACATATTTCATTTTGGGATTAAGAAAATAAAATACACGCATACTTATAGTTAATTACCAACCAATAGTAAGTATTAAATCTATGTATCTGGCATCATTTGTGGATATTCCACCCATTTAAAACCATGCGCCTGAAAATCCCGAACATGGGTAAAGTCAGACCAGATCAGGCGGCTGCCTTTGGTCCAATTTAATAGTTTTATTCTGCAATGGACCAGCTCCAGTTCAGCTTCAGTTGCAGGTCGCAGTTCACTGATTTCTGCATATAAACGTACACCTGGATAACTGCTAAATTTACCGCTCATTAAAGATTTTAGCCAAAATGACTGGCTACTATTTACTGCTTGAATACACGCTTTCGAACTATGTGGAAGGTTCTGTTTCAGGCTGGTACAGTAGCGGTCAAAGAAAAAGCCTGTGGGTTTATATTCATGTAAAAATAAAGTGCCGATGGGACTGCTTGTAGGAAATCCATCAGAGCTGATTGTAGAGACCGAACAGTGCATGGCAGCACGCTGGGCATCAGCAAAGACATTCCGGATCTTAAGCCAATCTTGAGGCTGAATATTTACCATCATAAGGTCATCTTCATTTTTTATTATTTTCATTAACATAGCATAGAGCATATATAAACTTGCTGAGACATTACGACTTACCATTCATCTCTATAGAAATTCTAAAATAAAAAAGGCGATTGAATCGCCCTAAAAGTTTTAAGTGATAGCTTTAAATATTAACTATCATATTCCACATAATCCCAAAGATTTAAACGGGATTTAATTTCACGACGAATATTCGGTAATAAAGGCAACAGCGTGCCATCGATCCATAAACTCAAAGCTTTTGAAGATAGTAATTGTTGCTGCTCATCAACCAGTTTCGCACCTTTGACGACGACCAAAGTTTCTTCATTAACTTCAGTTTCTACACCTTTAAACAGCACCTGCAGATCATAGCCAGAATCCTGAATCAGCCATTCCAGTTCAATCTGGATATTTTCATTGGACTGGATGATAGCCTGACCTTCAATCACCTCTGTATCAGAAATACAGTCATGCTCTACACGGATTTTGGCGAGAAACCACTCCTGAGCGGATAATTCTTGAAGGGTTTTGTTTGGTGTAAGGATATCACTTAACTTAAACTGGCGGCTTAAATCAAAAAATTGCATGGGAGTGTGGCGAAAAAACTTCGCGAAAACTGGAAAAGTGTAATTTTAAGGCAATCTAGAGCTATGGTATAGATCATGACCGTATTGATCGAATAAACGTCTAAAACCTGCACGATTTTCAATTAATCCTAAAATTAACAATCTTTAAAATGAGATTGAAATTCAATTTCGTCATCTGTTTGTCATTACATTGCCCATTCAGCTGGGAAAGTCGTGACTAAATGCATCATAAAACGCTGGAATCGGGTTGTTTCAGGATCATGGGTAAATTTTAAAATTTTTCCGTCTTTCTGTTGGTCTAGCCAGATAATTTCCCCTTTATCATTCAGCTTAAGTTGATAAGCAATACGTGGCAGATATTTATCTAGTGAGGCTGCAATTTCATTTTGAAGCTTCTCTGATTCGATCACCAGTCCGACTTCAGTATTCAGGCGTGCTGAACGGGGATCAAAGTTAAAAGAGCCGATAAAGACTTTGCCATTCGCATGGAAAAACTTGGCATGCAGGCTGGAGCTGTTTTTATTTTTAGCTGGAATCACATTACCTGTCATTTTCTCATACCAGGTACGTTCCCGACGTTCGATATAAGGTTTAAATTCCCAGATTTCTATACCATTTTTGAGTAACTGATTACGGTATTGCTGATAGTAGGCATGTACCACAGGCACATCATTCGCCAAAAATGAGTTGGTGACAACTCGAATTTTCAAGCCATTTCTGGCACGCTTGCTCAGATAATCCGTTCCCCATTGAGTGGGAACAAAATAGGAAGACACCAAGTCTAACTGATTTTTTGGTTCACCCATCAGATCTAACATCTGGGTATAGATGAAGTCTTCATCATTTATCGTGTGACGTGCCTTTCTGGGTGAATCGGCAACAAAGTGCGCACTGGCCCATTGCACAGGTTGTGACTGTAATTGTTTGGCAACTTGTTGCTCGGCAATATTGACGCGACGCTGGGTCTCCTTGGCATCCACACGGGTTTGAGCAAATAATTTTCTTAATTCAATCAAATCATCCGGTTTAGACCTTTCCTCTAAGATCTGCTGGATATCATAACTCAGTGTATCATTCCAGAAGTTGATAAAAGACTGGTTGGCATCTGTGACCGCATTGCCGGCAAAGAAAATATCGACATCGGTAAACTGAAAATCATTGCTGGCTTCAAAATATTCACTACTGATATTGCGGCCACCGGTGACAGCCACACTGCCATCGGCAATGATCAATTTATTGTGCATACGGTGATTCACTTTCTTTAAACGCAGCCCATAATCTAGGGCGCGAAAGTGACGAAATTTATAAGGATTAAATAATTTGGTTTCGATATTAGGATGTTGGCTCAGCGCAAGCAGTTTATCATCCAGCTGAGTACCATTCTGGTCATCAATTAATAGCCGGACTTTAACTCCGCGATCGGCGGCATTCAGCAACTGGGACAATACCAGATTGCCAATAAAATCATCGTTCCAGATATAATATTGCAAATCAAGATGATGCTTTGCGTGATTGATCAGGTGCAGCCGTGCTGCAATACTCATAAAACCGTCATATAGCGGCAAATAAGCGGTTAAACCTTCCTGAACATTTTCCCGGGCTTCGGTTTTTTGAATCCAGTGCTGGGATTGTACCGGTGTAATTTTTGCTTTAGTCGATATGTTTGGATCTAACTCACAGCCTGTCAAAAAAATGGATAAGCTAATAAAACTGATACAAAGTGTTTTAGTTCGGTGAGTCATTGAGTTTCCATTAATTATTTGGCTTTATTCTTCCCATACTAAGGATGTTAATGGTTGAATCTCAGAATAGAAAGAGGTTACTGTTAGTCATCTGTTAAATCAGCAAACAAAGGATAGTTTTAAATGAAATCACGTGCAGCGGTAGCGTTCGGTCCAGGCGAGCCATTACAGATCGTTGAAGTTGATGTCGCACCACCGAAAGCTGGCGAAGTTCTGGTAAAAATCAGCCATACGGGCGTGTGTCATACTGATGCCTTCACTTTATCTGGTGAAGATCCCGAAGGTGTATTCCCGGCAATTCTGGGCCATGAAGGTGCAGGTGTGGTGGTTGAAGTAGGTGAAGGTGTCACCAGCTTAAAACCGGGTGATCACGTGATTCCTCTATATACTGCCGAATGTGGTGAATGTCTGTTCTGTAAATCTGGAAAAACTAACTTGTGTGTTGCTGTACGTGCGACTCAGGGTAAAGGGGTAATGCCGGATGGTACCACGCGTTTCTCTTATAATGGCGAGCCAATTTACCATTACATGGGCTGTTCAACATTCTCTGAATATACCGTGGTTGCTGAAGTTTCTCTGGCGAAAATCAATCCGGAAGCAAATCATAAACACGTTTGCTTATTAGGCTGTGGTGTCACTACAGGTATTGGTGCAGTACATAACACAGCAAAAGTACAGGAAGGTGATACGGTTGCAGTATTCGGTCTGGGTGGTATCGGGTTGGCAGTGGTACAAGGTGCCCGTCAAGCCAAAGCCAGCCGTATTATTGCAGTAGATACCAATGCTGATAAATTTGAACTGGCAAAACAGTTCGGTGCAACCGACTTCTTAAATCCAAAAGACTATGACAAGCCAATTCAGCAAGTCATTGTGGAAATGACAGGCTGGGGTGTAGATCATTCATTTGAATGTATCGGTAATGTCGACGTAATGCGTTCTGCACTGGAATGTGCACACCGTGGCTGGGGTCAATCAGTCATTATTGGTGTCGCTGGTGCAGGTAAGGAAATTTCGACTCGTCCATTCCAGCTCGTGACTGGCCGTAAATGGATGGGGACGGCATTTGGTGGCGTAAAAGGTCGTTCACAATTGCCAGGAATGGTTGAACAGGCCATGAAAGGTGATATCCAGCTGGAACCATTTGTAACCCATACCATGCCGCTTGAGCAGATTAACGAAGCATTTGATCTGATGCATGAAGGTAAGTCGATCCGTACAGTGATTCATTTTGACTAAGCGGATTAATTTTAAAAGACCGGTAAATACCGGTCTTTTTTATGTTTATTTATTTTAAATTGGATACATTTGCCTCTTAAACCCTCACAAAGCTTAACTGAATCCGCACAAGCCTTCTAAAGTCATTTTGGCTCAGAGCTTTATAGTGATGAAAGCATATTGATATGCGTTAAGAAAACAATTTTCAACAATAAGGATAAGCTCTATGTCGAATGATAATTTTGATCGTGATTTAATCAAGAATTCTCCAAAAGAAGTACGTGATGATTTAAATGCCGATCCAATTACTGGTGAACCGGGTGCGCATCCGGTAGGTACAGGTGTCGGTGCTGCAGGCGGTGCAGCTGCAGGTGCAGCAATTGGTTCTGCTGCTGGTCCGGTTGGAACTGCTGTCGGTGGCGTAGTCGGTGCAGTGGTTGGCGGGTTAGCGGGTCATGGTGTAGGTGAAGTGGTAAACCCAACCGAAGAAGAAGCATATTGGCGTGAAAATTCATTAAATACGCCTTATTATACTGAAGCACGTACAAGTTATAGCGATCTGGATTATGATCGTGATTATCATACGGCGTATCAGGTCGGTTATGAAAATCGTGCCCATTATGATGCTAACACCCGTTTTGAAGATGTCGAATCCGATTTAAGAATCAAATGGGAACAGGTAAAAGGCGAGTCGCGTCTGAACTGGGAGCAGGCTAAATATGCGATCCGCGATGCCTGGAACCGTGTTTCACGTTGATTCTGCTTTAATAATGAGTCATTGAATCTTGACAAGGTCTGAAGTAGCTTCAGATCTTGTCAAACTTTGGTATAGCTATGACAAATACGTGGATTGATAAATAAAAATAGCTACACTAATAAATATTTTTTTTACAATTTTTACTTGTCAAATACTGATATACCGCGTATTTTAAATTTCATATTCACATTTTTATAAATGACATAACATGCTCAAGCAACCTGTAAACTCAAACGCTTATTATTATTTCTGGCAGTTTAGATGATTGCCTGAATGCGTTCGGGCAAGTAAAAGGTTGCCCACCCAGTTTATACCTGATCGGCAACCCTGATCAGGTTTTTTTATGCTTGTTATATTTACTAATTTTGGAGACAGCCATGACTTATTTTAATTATTCATACTTTAGCAACTTTTATTGGTTCTACTTTAACCAGTTGATGAACCTTAGCACCCAGACACATAGACCCATAAAGCTCAAATAAAAGTTCGGACTGTATTGATCAGTCCAAAGGATGAAAGTCATGAATAGCGTTATTACATCACAACAACAGCAAACTGAAACTCTATTAAGCCTGCCGGCAGAACTGAAAGCACAATTGCCATTGTCTCCACAATTGGCTGAACAGATTGCCGGACAGCGACAAACCATACAGAACATTCTAGAGGGTAAAGATCACCGTCTGATGGTGATTACTGGACCATGCTCCATCCATGATGAAGCCTCCGCACTTGAATATGCAGAAAAATTAAAACAGTTACAGGCTCAAATTTCTGATCAGATTTTCCTGGTCATGCGTGCTTACATTGAAAAGCCTCGTACCACAGTCGGCTGGAAAGGTTTCCTATACGATCCTGCACTGGATGGTTCATCCAATATGCAGTTAGGTCTGCAAAAATCTCGCGAACTTTACCTGAAAATTATTGGTATGGGCTTACCGATTGCTTCGGAAATCCTCAGTCCAATGGCGACGGCGTATTTCGATGATTTACTGGCTTGGGGTGCGATTGGTGCACGTACCAGTGAATCTCAGATCCACCGCGAAATTTCCAGCCATATGCCATACAGCATCGGTTTCAAAAATGGCACTGATGGTTCGATTCAGATTGCTTTAGATGCGATTCAGTCAGCTTCTCATCCGCATCAGTTCCTGGGCATGAGCCAATCGGGTTTACCATGTATTTTAAATTCCAAAGGAAATCCAAAAGCCCATCTGATTCTGCGTGGATCAAATAGTGGTCCGAACTACCAGTTATCTGAAATCGAAAAAATCAAAGCCAAACATTCAGCGGAATTGCCGGCATTAGTGATTGACTGTAGCCATGGCAACAGTTCTAAAAATCCGATGCTACAACCGGAAGTTTTAGAACAGATCGTGGCAGAACGCTTACAGACCAATGTTCGCGGTGTGATGCTGGAAAGCCATTTGGTTGATGGCAATCAGAAAATTTCAGATGGTATGGTTTACGGACAGTCGGTTACAGATGGATGTCTGGGCTGGACAAAAACCGAACAACTGTTGTTAAATATGACAGATTCACTGCGACTGGAAGGTTTAAAGCGTAGTGCTTAAATTTGCGGTCATGCCTTTCCTCACACTGTTAGGGAAAGGCATGAGTGAATGCTACTGAGAGAAAGACTGCTTATAAAGTTTCGATCAGCATCTTTACTATGTTGAACATACAGAATAATAATCAATAAACATATATTTATAAAAACATCAGAAAATAAGTGATTTCACAATAACAATAATTTTTCAGGATCTGCATCAAACCGTTTTATATCACGCGATGAACAGGATCTGAGGGACCTGGATATGTATACACCCGAATTGCTCGATGAAGCACGTAAATTTATGCACCATATGCTGACCAAGGTAGTTGAATATGGAGGCTCCGATCTTTTTATTACCGCAGATTTTCCACCAAGTATCAAACAGCAGGGTCTGATGAAGCCTTTTGGTCAGCAAAAACTGGCAGCGGATAAAACTCGTTTGTTTGCCTATGCTTTAATGAATGAACGACAGATCAAGGAATTTGAATCAGTGATGGAATGCAATTTCGGTATCAGTGTACCAGGTGTATCACGCTTCCGGGTCAATGTCTTTCAGCAACAGCATAATGTTGGGATGGTAATCAGAACCATTACTACGGAGATTCCAAGCTTTCAGCAATTAGGACTACCAAACTCTTTGCAACAAGTGATTATGGAAAAACGTGGGCTGGTTCTGATTGTAGGTGCGACAGGTGTTGGTAAATCTACCACACTTGCAGCCATGATTGATCACCGCAATACCTATTCTGAAGGACATATTATTACCATAGAAGATCCTGTGGAATACGTATATCAACATAAAAAGTCCATGATTACCCAACGTGAAATTGGCGTAGATTGTGTTTCCTGGCATAACGCGCTGATCAATACCATGCGTCAGGCACCGGATGTGATCGTGATTGGTGAAATCCGGGATACCGAAAGTATGGAGCATGCGATTGCCTTTGCTGAATCCGGTCATCTGTGTTTAGCCACCCTGCATTCTAATAATGCCGATCAGGCTTTAGACCGCATTATTAATTTCTTCCCGGAAGAACGCCGCAATCAGCTATTAATGGATTTATCCGCCAATATGAAAGCTGTGATTTCGCAACGTTTGATCCGTACCGAGGATGGGCAAGGCCGTAGAGCTGCCGTTGAAATTTTATTGAATACGCCACTGGTGTCTGATTTTATCCGTAAAGGAGATTTTTACGAGTTGAAAACTATTATGGCGCGTTCGCGTGAACTCGGCATGCAGACCTTTGATCAGGCATTATTTGATTTGTATAACCAGGAAATTATTTCTTATGACGAAGCCTTGCGTAATGCAGATTCAAGTAATGAAATGCGTTTGCAGATCAAATTAAAGAGCAGTCGCATCAATCCCGCTCTTCAGGAAGAAGGAAGTAAAATGAGGATACTGGAACAGTCTAAGGAAACTACACTTTCCAGAATCTGACATACAACATTTTGCTGAAATCAAGCTGCATTCAAATGCAGTTAAGTTGGATGATAATTTTTCAGCGGTGGTTTAAAGATCATAAAGCTTTAGCCACCAAGATTTTTAATTTAATTTCCTTATTTAAAAAAATATGTGGACGGATTCATTTCGATGAGTTTCCAATTTACTTTTCTAAAATCTGAACTCTAGTTTATCAATAGTTATAAATATTAGATTTTAATTTCATTAAGATCATTTCCCTTTATTTTTATTTTCTTTGAATCAGGTCACAGAATTATTT
>NZ_PQLP01000023.1:0-45662 GCF_002918965.1 Acinetobacter sp. ACNIH3
ATTGCGTAGCAGGATCAAACCAAATGGCAATATTTCCGCGACTCATGAGTGCTCGGTTATATGCGGGCCAATTGGTTGTGCGGTAGATTTTGTGTGTAGGCTTCTTCATTTGAAAATTATATCGCTAAAAAAGCCTTTACAGATAGGTTTGTGCAACAAAGCCCTTTTAGAGTCGTTAAAAGAATTAGAGATTTTAACTAAAGACCCAGAGATTTCTATTATTGTTGAAACATATCAGGATTTTAATTTCGTATATGTACTTACTTTAGGTATGATAGGTTTAGTTGTAGATCGAGATAACTTTAAAGGCGATGAATCTAATTTTAATGATTTAAAAGAAATACTGAATATATCGGCACCTACTAAAAATGTGAAAATTGCCAATAAAAAATTATATGAAATTTTTGTTGGGACGGTTGAGTTAGGGATTAAATTAAAATTATTTATTTTATTAAAAGCAAAATAAAAAAGCAGCCTAAGCTGCTTTTTAAATCACTTATCTTTTGGCTCAGGCGGTGTTAACCCAAACTGCAAATACGCCATATTGGTAGCAATACGACCACGCGCAGTTCGCATGACATAACCTTGCTGAATCAAATAAGGCTCAATCACATCTTCAAGCGTGCCTGAGTCTTCCGCCATGGCTGCAGCTAAAGCTTCAACACCTGCAGGACCACCATCGAAACGCTCAAGCAGCATCGACAAATAACGACGGTCAAGCGTATCTAAACCATCTTTGTCAACTTTCAGCATATCAAGCGCACGTTGTGCCATGTCTTGGGTCACTTCGCCTGTGCCTTTGACCTGTGCATAGTCACGCACACGACGTAATAAACGATTAGCAATACGTGGTGTACCACGAGAGCGGCGAGCAACTTCAAGCGCACCTTCGTCGGTCATAGGCACATCCATCAAACTCGCTGAACGTTTCACAATATGGGTTAAGTCTTCAACTGAATAGAACTCTAGACGCTGCACAATCCCGAAACGGTCACGCAGCGGAGAGGTAAGCAAACCTGCACGTGTGGTAGCAGCCACCAACGTAAATGGCGGTAAATCCAGTTTAATCGAACGTGCCGCAGGACCTTCACCAATCATGATGTCGAGTTGGTAATCTTCCATCGCCGGGTAAAGAATTTCTTCAATGACGGGTGAAAGACGATGAATTTCATCAATAAATAAAACATCACCTTCCTCTAAGTTGGTCAGCATGGCTGCCAAGTCACCCGCACGCTCTAAAACTGGACCAGAAGTCGACTTTAAGTTACCGCCCATTTCACGTGCGATAATATTGGCCAGCGTGGTCTTGCCCAGACCGGGAGGACCAAAGATCAGGGTATGATCAAGGGCTTCTTCACGGCCACGGGCTGCACCGATAAAGATTTCCATTTGCTCACGAACCACTGGCTGACCAATGTAGTCATCGAGGGAGGTTGGGCGAATCGCACGATCAAACTGATCTTCGGGTTTTTCAGAACCACTGATGAGACGGTCTTGCATATCTAATAACTTAATCTCTTTATTGAAGCTGTTTGATGCTGCGGAAACAGCCTCAAATAATGATTTGTGTTTAGCTGCCATTGTGTAGGCGTTGTTTTACTTTTGAAAGATCAAAAGTAACAAAAATCTTTTGTTGAGTTGAGGGTACGTCCTGTACCCCAACTCAACTGGCGACATCCATGTCGCTAGTCAAGTATTGAAAATAGGAGAATAAACAAACTTATTTAACATTAAGTCATTTTCCTATTATTTATTCATCGACTTTAATGCCGCACGGATAATATCACTGGCTTCAGTAAAATCACCTTTGGCTGCATTAACCAGTTTTTGGGCTTCCAGAGGTTTGTAACCCAATGACTGTAATGCAGCTTCCGCTTCTGCCACTGCAGAATTGCCAGTAAATTGAATTTGCTCAGTGGTAGAGTTGCTTGGTGCTGTACCTGAAGTCATGGCTTTAAAACGGTCACGCAATTCAATCATCAGGCGTTCTGCGGTTTTTTTACCTACACCCGGCACTTTCACCAGTGTATTCACATCTTCATGTTCAACGGTATGAATCAGCATTTCTACACTCAGGGTAGACAGAATGCCAAGCGCCATTTTAGGGCCAACGCCGTTCACCTTTAATAAGGTGCGGAAAATAGTTTTTTCCTGTGCATTAATAAAGCCATAAAGTAACTGGGCATCTTCACGCACGGCCAAATGTGTCCAAAGGGTAATTTTCTGGCCTTTTTGCAACTGGCAAAAAGTGGTCAGTGGCGTATCAATTTCATAACCGATACCATTTACATTCAACAAAACAGTCGGTGCTTCCAGCGCCAGCACTTCACCAATCAGACATCCAATCATTTTTTATAAATACTCAATTTCAATACGGGCATAGTAGTCAGCATTCGGTCTAAAGGCAAAATACTGCAAATCAAAAAGTTGCGATTTGTCGAGATTATCAGCAAATCGTATAGATTATTAAATTAATCCAGCTTTATTGCCATGCAGTTCCTGAGCCAGGTTATAAGCCTGATGATCCGAAAACTTGGAAATAATATCCAGTACCTGCATGATATTGTCATAATGATCTGCATGGAACTGCGCACCTGAACGGTTCAGAATCGCCATCAGGCGCTGTTCCTTGAAGCTCAAATTTTTATGAGGTGTGGTCAAGGGAATAAAGGCATCTAGAATGGTTTGCAGACTCTGATGGGCAATAATTTCCAGACCGGCTTTTTGCGGATGTTCAAAGATTTTGTCTCTCGCCAGTTCTTTGGCCCGGTTAATCCCAATCTCTATGTCTGAACTGCAATAACCTAGCAATGAGCCTTTTAGCTGGCCCATCAGAATTTCCTGCTGGTGATGGGCAAATGACGTCGTGACTTCAGCTACCAGACGTTTCATTACCCGGCCACGCAGGGCAGCAATTTTTTGCTGCCAGGTTGTATCCGGCATCCCGATCTCGGATGGTGTTCCATAATCCCCTAACAAGTTTAAAAATACTGGTTCTACTTCGGCATAGCTGAGCATATTCAGACTGATGCCATCTTCCAGATCAATCAGGGCATAACAGATATCATCGGCAGCTTCGAGCAGATAGGTTAGGGGATGACGACAGTAGCGATATTCACCCAGCTGTATCAGTCCAAGCTGTCCAGCAATTTCTTTTAAAATCTCTTTTTCAGATTGATAACAACCAAATTTCGGACGGTGGCTGGCTGGCGTATTGCCAGTAGGATCGATGGTCTGAGAGAGCCATGGATATTTCAAGTAAGCACCTAAAGTGGCATAGGTCAGACGCATACCGCCATCGTTAGGATGATAGTCAATCTTGGTCAGCAGGCGCAGACCTTGCGCATTACCCTCAAACTGACGAACATCGGCTTCCTGTTCCGGGCTTAAGTTTTTCAGGAAATCAGTATGAGATGCATCATCAAACCATTCACGAATAGCGTATTCACCGGCATGGCCAAAAGGCGGATTACCAATATCATGTGCCAGACAGGCAGCCTGAATGATGGCGCCGACATCGGCAGGAGAAATCCAGGGAGGTAACTGATCCTTGATTTTTTCCGCAGCCAGCATACCTAGGGAACGCCCAATACAGGACACTTCCAGTGAATGGGTTAAACGGGTATGAATGCCATCATGCTGGGTCAGAGGGTGGACCTGAGTTTTACGATTTAGCTGGCGAAAACTTTGCGAAAAAATAATACGATCATAGTCTTTATGGAACGGGCTGCGCGCCAGTTCAGAACTTTGCTTTTTGCTGCCAATACGGACAGTGGAGAGTAATTCCAGCCAACGCATTTGAGTCATTTATCATTATTCAATCAATTCTTTAATGCATAATGCCAAAAATGGAGCTAAAAATATATGGAGTTGCGACATAAGTTGCCGTCTTAAAGTGAGATAAGGGTAAAGAGTGTTTAAAAGATGATTTTAATATTAAGATACTTCAATAGACGAAAAGAAATATTTATTTTCAAATAAAGGGAGTTTTTTTAAGGTATTCGGCACACTGAAGCGAATAAGAAGGTTTAATTCTAGATAAATTTGTTGTTGAAAAATAATACAATTTTGCGACTAAAAATAAAACTTTAACGGTTTTGATTTTTCTGCAAGAAAATGTGTTAATCTAATCGACTACATTAAATTTTTTTAACTGAAAATAAAAGTATTATTTTAAAAATCCTGACAGTTTAGCGATCAGATTTATTAATTCCTCACTAGCTGATTCCAGTATTTCACAGTAGAATATGCGCTCTCTCAAGTCACATTGTGGCATGGTTCACAAGACCATCCCGTGGAGCCAAAATCAGCATGTTTATCGTTGCCGGTGCACCTGCACATTCTTCTTTTAAGAAAACTCAACTACTTTCGCGTTTGTCGTCAATTAGTTCTGTTCAATCACTAGAAAGTCAATTTGTTTATCTTTTTGACCAAGCGCTCAACGAGCAACAACAGCAATCCGCTTTACAGCTTCTCAACGATGGTCAATCATTTGAACTGCACCAGGCTGCAAATGATGAAATCCAGATTTTAGTCACACCACGTGTCGGCACGATTTCGCCGTGGTCCTCGAAAGCGACAGATATTTTCAAGAATTGTAATACACCGGTTCATCGTCTTGAGCGCGGTGTTTTATTTACGCTGAAGGGTGTAAAAGAGCTTTCTACAGAAGCATTACAGGTCTTGCATGACCGCATGACTGAAAGCGTATTTAATGCAATTGAAGATGCGGCTGCACTATTCATCGAAACTGCGCCAAAACCTTTGAACTCGATTGATATTCTGGGTCAAGGAAAAGAAGCACTGGTAAAAGCCAATAACGAGTTTGGTTTTGCACTGTCTGATCAGGAAATTGATTACCTGACAGAAGCGTTCACTAAACTGGGCCGTAACCCGAATGACATCGAACTGATGATGTTTGCTCAGGCAAACTCTGAACACTGCCGTCATAAAATCTTTGGTTCTGAATGGACCATTGATGGTGAAGTTCAGCCATTATCATTGTTCCAGATGATCAAAAATACCTATAAAGAATCACCAACAGACGTATTGTCAGCATATAAAGACAACGCATCGGTGATTGTTGGTTTTGATACTCAGCGTTTCTACCCAACGCAAGAAGAAAACGGTCAACACGTTTATAAATACAAGAGTCAGGCTGCTCACATCCTGATGAAAGTGGAAACCCACAACCACCCAACCGCGATTGCACCATTTGCCGGTGCAGCGACAGGTTCAGGCGGCGAAATCCGTGATGAAGGTGCAACAGGTCGTGGTGGTAAGCCAAAAGCTGGTTTAACTGGTTTCACCGTATCTAACCTGAATATTCCTGGCTTTGAACAGCCTTGGGAAGAAAACTACGGCAAACCATCACGTATGGCATCTCCACTTCAAATCATGATTGAAGGTCCATTGGGTGGTGCCGCGTTCAACAATGAATTTGGTCGTCCTGCATTAAATGGTTACTTCCGTACTTTTGAACAAAATGTAAATGGCGAAGTCAAAGGTTTCCATAAGCCAATCATGATTGCCGGTGGCTACGGTAACATCCGTTCAGACCATGTTGAAAAAGATGCAATCCAGCCAGGTGATCTTCTGATTGTTCTTGGTGGTCCTGCGATGCTGATTGGTCTTGGCGGTGGTGCAGCGTCTTCTGTAGACAGCGGTAAACTTGGTGAAAACCTGGACTTTGCTTCGGTACAACGTGAAAACCCGGAAATGGAACGCCGTTGTCAGGAAGTGATTGATACTTGCTGGCGCATGGAAGATCACAACCCGATCGTTTCAGTACACGATGTAGGTGCGGGTGGTATTTCAAATGCAATGCCTGAACTTGTGAACGATCACGAGCTTGGTGCGGTACTTGATCTGCGTAAGATTCCATCGCTTGAGCCAGGTATGTCTCCAATGGAAATCTGGTCAAACGAAGCACAAGAACGTTATGTGCTTGCGATCCGTCCGTCTTCATTAGAATTATTTGAATCAATCTGTGCACGTGAACGTTGTCCGTTTGCAGTATTGGGTGAAGCGACTGAAGCGCGTCATTTAACTGTTGAAGATCCATTGTTCGGCAACAAGCCTGTGGATATGCCAATGCAGGTAATGCTTGGCGGTACACCGCGTATGAGCCGCTCATACGAAACAGCTGAACGCAAAGGCGACGACTTCGATGCGTCTAAAGTGACTGATCTTAAAGATGCGATTTATCGCGTGATCAAGAACCCGACGGTGGCATCTAAATCGTTCCTGATCACCATTGGTGACCGCTCGATTACCGGTATGGTGGCACGTGACCAGATGGTTGGCCCATGGCAGGTTCCTGTAGCAGACGCTGCCGTAACGACTACCAGCCTTGTAGGTTTCACTGGTGAAGCGATGGCAATGGGTGAACGTCCACCAGTTGCATTGTTAAACCCAGCGGCTTCTGCACGTTTATCAGTTGCTGAATCGATCTCGAACATCATGTCTGCGAAGATTGATCAGATCAGCGACATCAAACTGTCTGCAAACTGGATGGCGGCTGCAGGTCAACCAGGCGAAGACCAAGCCTTGTTTGAAGGCGTAAAAGCCATCGGTATGGAAATGTGTCCTGCACTGGGTATCGCAATTCCAGTCGGTAAAGACTCATTGTCTATGCGTACCACTTGGAATGACGAAGGTGAAGACAAATCTGTGACTTCTCCAATGTCAGGCGTGATCACTGCATTTGCACCAGTGACAGATGTTCGCAAAACATTGACACCTGAACTGAAAAATATTGATTCTGTACTGGTTCGTATTGATCTGTCTAAAGGTCAGTTCCGTCTAGGTGGTTCAATCCTGGCTCAGGTGTATAAAGCCATCGGTTCTGTGACTCCAGATGTCGACAGCTTCGATGACTTCAAAGCATTCTTTGCTCTGGTTCAAGACTGGAACAACCGTGGCTTAATCAAGGCGTACCATGACATCGGTGACGGTGGCTTAATCGCAACTGTTGCGGAAATGATGTTCGCTTCACGTCTAGGCGTAGCACTTGAAGAACAATCAGTTGCAGGTCTATTTGCTGAAGAAATTGGTGCAGTGCTTCAAATCGCGAAAGCAGATTGGGAAGCGTTACAAGCTGAAGTTGCAGCATCTACATTAAAAGATGCTATCAGCGTAGTTGGTACTGTGAACAATACAGACCAATTATCTGTAAATGGTCTTGTGCTTGAACGTAGCAATTTGCAAGTAGCTTGGACTGAAGTTTCTCACCAAATCCAACGTTTACGTGACAACGTAGAAACTGCGGATCAGGAATTTGCATTAGTTACAGACAAAGCGCACAAAGGTTTGATTGCTCAACCGACATTCGACCTGAATGAGCAAATCGAAGCACCGTTCATTAACTCACGTCGTCCAAGCATGGCTATTCTGCGTGAGCAAGGTGTCAACGGTCATGTCGAAATGGCAGCTGCGTTCGACAAAGTTGGTTTTAGTACAGTTGACGTACACATGAGCGACCTGCTGGCAGGTCGTATCAGCCTTGATGATTTCGAAGGTCTGGTGACGTGTGGTGGCTTCTCTTATGGTGACGTATTGGGTGCAGGCGGAGGCTGGGCAAAATCAGTACTGTTTAACCAGCAACTGCGTGACCAGTTTGAGAAATTCTTCAACCGCCAGGAAACCTTCTCTTTAGGTATTTGTAACGGTTGTCAGATGTTGTCTCAATTGGCTCCATTGATTCCAGGTGCGGATGCATGGCCTCGTTTCCATCGCAACAAGTCAGAAGTATTTGAAGCGCGTAGCGTAAACGTTCGTGTAGAGAAATCTCATTCTGTATTGCTTGAAGGTATGGAAGGCTCAATCCTGCCAATCGCTGTGGCTCATGGTGAAGGTCGTGTGGTTGCATCAGCTGAAAGCATTACTGCGTTGAATGCCAATAACCAGGTAATCATGCGTTATGTAGATAGCCAGGGTAATGCAACTGAGCAATATCCACTGAACCCGAACGGTTCGCCTGAAGGTATCTCTGGTGTGACCTCTAAAGATGGTCGTGCAACGATCCTAATGCCACACCCTGAGCGTAACTTCCGTGCAATCCAGCATTCTTGGAAACCAGAAGACTGGGATCAGGATGGTGCTTGGTTACGTATGTTCCGTAATGCTCGTAAATTTATTGGTTAATCAAATCAGTGAGTTGAGAAAGCCACCGGAAGGTGGCTTTTTTTATTTGCCAAAACTCGTTTTGTATAATTTTCATATGTCAGTTGAATTTAGCTGAATTGTATTATGAATTTAGAGGTAGAGTTTATTACAGCTTTATTTGATGCATAAAATAATTATAAAAATAATGACAGTGTTTATATTCACGTTTTTAGCAGGTTGTGAGTGGGATATGTGGGGAGTGAACTTTCATCGAATCGATACGGCAAAAAAATAGGATAGTTGCCAAAGCTCAGCGCAAGCAGTATTAATGGTAGATAAAACTGACACGATTCATGTGAGAAGATTAAATTTTGAAGTCGCACGAGCAATCTCTTACATATATGATATATTTCCTCTAGAAAATCATGTTTCATCGAATGTTGTGAAAAGTATGAGGACAATCACAACCAATACTAAACAACGCTTTCACGAAAAATTAGAATTTTCTAAAGCATTGGATGGTACTTTGATGATAATGCCGCGAGGTGATTATTGTAATTAATAGTTTTTAAAAACAATAACTAAAATTTATCATATGGAAAAATAGTAATTTATTCAGTAAGATGTAGATATTCAGCCACCCATTTGATGGTTTTTGCTTTTTCAGTATTTTGAAATATTTTTTAATCTCTCACTGAACTGGTTTGGATTTTGCTTTTATATAGGTATAGAGGTGATATTGTGTAATTTATGCACAATATATATGCACTTTAAAGCAAAGATGATATAGATCATTTCAGTATCAACACTCATGTATGAGGTGATGACATGGCTAAAACACTCAGAATAATAGATAGAACGGAACTACGTCAGAAAGGTTGGTGGTTATTTGGTTTTATTGTTGGTTTACAGGTGCTATTTTTGCTAGGCAGTTATTTGCTACAGGGTTCTTGATCATCAGATTTAATAAAAGCCACCGAGAGGTGGTTTTTTTCATTTTTGATTTTATGTGTGTATTACTTTTAATGAAGCGTCTTGGTTACTTTGAAGAATGAGAAATATATTCCGTAAAGTAACTAAAATCCTTTGTTAGCCTGATGGGCATCTATGTCCTACGAGTTGACGAGTGGCATCTATGCCGTAGGGTATTTTTAAAATAATGAGATATTAGGGAAAAGATGTATAATCTTAATGATCGACAACTATAATTCTTTTACCACTAATAAAGAAAAACCACCCGAAGGTGGCTCTTTATCTCTAAACAGTTAATTGAATCTGTTTCAACACCGCCTTCAGTGTATTCACAAAATCAAACTGATCATTGGTACTGTCCTGATAACGCCATGCGACATAACCATCCGGACGAACCAGAATTGCACCAGAGTCATGAATTTCAGACTTGGCATTCCAGGTGCCATACACATCGCGGTAGTCACGTGAACCGATTTGAATTACATCCAAATAAGGTAAGTTCAGTGATTCGGTCGCCTGTTTCCAGCCTTTACCCGATAAACCAGTCAGCAGGGTAAAACGACCTTTACCGGTAATATCCAGAGTGGACTGCTTTTGACCATTGGTATTAACCAGCCAGGTATGTGGCACTTTAGCACCCGGACGTGTTGTTGCTTGCAGATAAAGCTGCTGATCACGCTCAAATCTTTCAGGCTCAGCTTCACTAATGACTGCATTAGAGGTATAGCGCTGATTTAACTCTACACTTTGCGCATTAAACTCATAGTTTTTAACTGCCAATGCTTTAAACAGCTTTTGACGGATTTCAGCACCTTGCTCATCTTCAGCAAAGATACGTTCCAGCATTTGTTTTTGTGTCGTCACGCCTTGATCAAAACCAAAGACTTCTTTCAGGTATTTATAGTCAAAACGTGACTGGTTCGCACGCGACACGATCTGTTTGCCCACAGGTGCACGTTCAATTGTATAGGAATCCAGCAAGGAAGGCGCAGCCCAGCCCTTGACTGCATAAGCCAGTTTCCAGCCCAGGTTAAAGGCATCCTGCATACAGGTATTTGAACCTAAACCACTGGATGGTGGATGACGATGCACTGCATCTCCGCCATAGAATACACGGCCTTTGGAATATTCGGTTGCCCAGGTCTGGTTCACATACCAGTAAGACAGTTTTTGAATTTCGACATCTTCTACTTCAGCACCAACAAATGTATTGAGACGTGCCCGAACCTGTTCTTCAGTGACTTGTGGCTCACCTTTGGAAATGTAAAAGCCCCAGCCTATAATCCATTCATTCCATGGTGTAATGGCACGCAGTAAGCCCATACCAAGATCACCAACTCGCTTCCGGATTGACAATCCATTGCAGGATGGCAGGGCGGTGCTGCACATATTTAGTCAAATCAGCCTTAAAGGTCACATACACTGTACCGGCACGGGCCATGACACCTTCCAATGGCAAACCAAGTTGTTCCAGTACGCGTGACTTGGCACCATCCATACCGACCAGATATTTCGCTCTTAAGCTAAATTCAGTATTGGTAATCCGGTTCAGGAAAGTTGCTGTGACGCCATCTCCATCCTGTACATGAGAGAGATATTCAGTATTAAAGTTATAAATGGCGCCACGTTCACCAGCATTCTTCACCAGTAAAGCTTCCATTTTTGGCTGAATCAGATCAACCAGTGGGCATGGGCTGCCTTTGATATAGTCACCATGACGTTCATCACCGGTACCCCAGGCACTCATGCGGGCAATTTCTTCGCCAACCAGGCTGGTAGTAATCAGGCTTTCACCCATTTGTTCCCAAGGTGTAGCAATTTCTTTGACCTGTTCTTCAACTCCTAAATCACGTAATACCTCCATGGCACGTTGGTTAGTAATATGTGCGCGTGGACTCTTGGCCAGCCAGCTAAACTGGGTAAACAGTTGTACCTTGATACCATAATTGGCCAAAGCCAAACCCAATGTTGAACCTGCAGGACCGGTACCAATGATCAAATCATCGGTGTCATAATGCTGTGTCATACAAGACTCCATATATATGCGTGAAGAACAAGCCATCTATATGGTCATGCAGTCTAGTAAAACAGGATCTGTTCATATACCGATATTCATATAAACTATCGACCTATTCTTATTTGCAATGCGCGGGTCATAATCTTAAGATGCTGACCTGATCAGAAACCGGGCAGCTTATGGAACTTCGACATTTACGCTATTTTATGACTGTGGCGCAGCAACAAAGTTTTACCAAGGCTGCCGAAAAGCTGTTTACCGCTCAACCGTCATTAAGCCAGTAAATTAAGGATCTGGAATAGGAAGTTGGGGTGAACCTGTTTGATCGTTCATCCAGAAAAGTCAAACTTACCGATGAAGGGCGGGCTTTTCAGATCTACGCGGAAAAAGCACTAGAAAATGCCAAGCTGGCAGTGGCAGCAGCACGCCAGGTCGCACAGCAGAAAAATAATCAGATTCATATTAGCTTTCTGAATGTTGCAGAAATCAAGGTGATGCCTCAGATTCTGGCGCAGCTTAAAAAAATCATGCCTGACTTAAAAATTCACTTACATAGCCTGACCTGTATGGAGCAGATTCAGCGGCTAAAAAATGCTGAACTGGATTTATGTATTACCCGTTTTCATCTGGATCATCCAGATTTTGACAATATTCATTTATTGACCGAACAGATTTACTTGCTAGCTGCTCAGCATTTGCATCCTACAGATCGAATCCTGAAATTACAGGAACTGAAAAATCACAATATAATTATGTGTGAGCAGAATGCTTCACCCGTGTTTTATGAAAAGCTGGATCAGCTGCTTGGTATTGATCAGCTCGAACATGAACAGCTACTGTGGGTGACCAATGTGTTGCAACACATTAATCTGACCAATATGGGGATGGGTTTTAGTTTTGCTCCTGAGTATTTACTGAGATTTTTGAATGATCATGTGAAAATCATCCAGACGGATCAGGTGCTCCCAAAACTAGGCTTGTATGCAACATTTAACAAGAATTCTCAAAATCCTGCATTGAAGATAATTACCCAAGCCCTTAAAAATACAATAAATATCTGAATTTCAGGAAAGAATATATGTTAAAGCTGATTTATTACGTACCGGACGAAAATCTGGAAGACACTAAAAATGCAGTCTTTGCAGCAGGAGGCGGTGGCATTGGGGAATATACCAATTGCGCTTGGCAGGTTTTAGGAACCGGACAGTTTAAGCCGCAAGAAGGTGCAGATCCTCATATTGGTGAAGTCGGTAAAATGGAACAGGTAGAGGAATGGCGGGTAGAAATTCTGGTGCCAGATGAAAAGGCAGTTGAAGTCGCTAAAGCCTTAAAAGAAAGCCATCCTTATGAAGAGCCGGCTTTTGAGTTTATCCAGCTGCTGGATATCAAAGTCTAAACTCAAAGTATTATTCATATCATATTCATTACGGCGTGTTCATCCTGGCGCGCCGTCAGTCTACATTTGAAAAACAGTCAAACTGGTTTTGTTATTATAAAATTTGCCATAGCACTCCAGATAAAAAATACAATAAGGAAAATAACAATGCAGTGGCCAAAACCGCTGAGCAGAATGCTCAAAAATACGCTTAGTAAATCCATTCAATACAGTGCAGAAATTCTGCATAGTCGTATTCCCTATTCCAATGATAATCCTTATCTGGATGGTATATTTGCCCCGCAACGGCAGGAGCATTTCTCTACTCAACTCATGGTAGAAGGACAGATTCCGGCAGAACTCGATGGTGCACTAATGCGGATTGGCCCAAATCCAATTCTGGTCAAAAATCCCAGAAATTATCATTGGTTCACTGGCGATGGCATGATTCATGCCTTGAGACTGAAAGGCGGTAGGGCACATTGGTATAAAAGCAGTTACGTCGGAGTTGCCAGCGTGCAGAAGAAACTTCACCGACCACTGATTCCAGGCAAAACGCGAGGTGTTGCTGATGCCGTGAATACCAATGTCATTAACTTTGCTGGAAAAATCTGGGCTTTAGTTGAAGCGGGTGCTTATCCAGTTGAAGTCAATAGTAAGCTGGAATCCGAACGACATCATCTTTTTAAAAATGAAGAGGATTTACCATTCACAGCTCATCCGCATGTTGATCCAGAAACAGGAGATATTCATGCAGTTTGCTATGATGCCTTGAGCCAAAATAAAGTTTTTTATCTGCATATAGATTCGCATGGTAAATTGAAACACCAGGTCGAGATTCCAGTGAAACATGGACCAATGATCCATGATTGTGCCATTACTAAATCTCAGGTACTGATTCTGGATCTGAATGTAAATTTCTCGGTTCGCAGTGCTTTAAAAGGTTCAATGCTGCCTTATCAATGGAATCCAAAACGGCAGGCACGTATAGGTGTATTACCTTTTGGTGGCAAAGTCACTGACATGTGCTGGTATGAGATTGATCCCTGTTTTATTTTTCATACCGTGAATGCCTATGATCTGAATACTGGCGATATAGTGATGGATGCAGTAGTGCACTCCAAAGCATTGATCCGCTCGATTCAGGGACCGATCGAAGATCAGGATATACGACTAGAGCGCTTTATTTTTGAACAAGGAACGGGAAAAGTGACACGTACCGTATTATCAAATATCAAGCAGGAATTTCCACGGATTAATGAAGCATTTATTGGGCGACAGTATCGTTATATCTATAGTATTTCTTTTGGTGAATTTGACGATCCTTCCCATGTCAGCAGCAATACGGTGAGGTGTTTTAATTTAAGAACCAGAACCACAGAAAGTTACTCCTTTGGAGAAAACTGGATTACTGGTGAGGCAGTCTTTGTCGCACGGGAAAATGCTCAGGCTGAAAATGATGGCTGGCTAATGTCTTATATCCATGCTTTAGATTGTAGCCCCTCGAAAGTTGTAATTCTGGATGCCCAGCATATTACAGAAGGACCCATTGCAACGATTCATTTACCAGTTCGGGTACCGGTTGGATTTCATTGTAATTGGATTGATTATCGGAAATTAAGAGCGAACTATTCTTAAAAAATGATTTAGCATCGACTTGTATTTGCTCTAAATAGATTTCTTCCTTTTCGCCATCCGCGTATCAAATATTATTTCTTTTCAAAATAGTAGTGAATTTACATTGAGGTGACATGGATGTTGTCACCCGCTAGACAGAAGGTTCAAGGATGAACCTTCTGTCTGGCAATGGCTTTGGTTACTTTGGCCTGTCAAAGTAACGAAAATGCCTACGCGTATATCAGTTGATTTAAGAGAACAGTCGAGGCCGTGATATTCATTCAATAAACGTACTTAAATCTTCTGAATAAACAACTCACGATCAAAACGGTACTGCGGGAAGAATACCCCATCTTTAGCACGTTCACCTGCACCAATCACCATGACCGGATACTGCTCGTCATTTAATTCCAGAATTTCACGAACCATGGGCTCATCGAAGCCTTCCATCATACAGCTATCAAAACCATAAGCGCGTAAAGCTAAAACCAAATTTTCACAAGCCAGCGCCGTGGTTTTAGTCGCCCATAGTTTTGCATCAGCGGGGCTGAAAGCAGAAACCGGCATCTGCTTATCCAGAGTACGGGCTACTTTGAAAGCGACTTTCTTAAAGTTACCAAAGGCATTCAGATAACCTGTCTTGTAGTTATAGGGAATGTACTTATAGTACTTTTTGATTGCTGGAGGCGCCTCAGGAAATGGAAACTCACTAATATTCAGTTTCGCCATTTCATCAATGCGGTCAGTACGTGCAATACAAACAATCAGTTCAGAAGCCGTTTTAGCGGCCAGTTGGTTCATGCAGGCTTTCACCAGATGCTTTTTCTTGGATGGGTTCTGCACAACATAAAATGTCCATGGCTGCAGATTTGATGAATTTGGTGCCAGTAATGCCAGATCCAGACAGGCATCCAGTACCTCAGCAGGGATTGGTTTTTTGGTAAATTTACGCACTGAACGGCGGCTTTCAATGACCTTGCGAAAATTCTCTACATCAATATCCTGTGGTGCCGGCTCGTAATAACGCGTCTTGTCAGGATTTGAACTATCAGTTGTTTGAGAAGTCGTTTGGGAGTTTTCATTTGTCATAAGCTGGATTCTTTCAAAAATATAAAAGATTGAGGCAGTCTAAACTGCCTCAATTAAAAGATAAGTTTCAGAATTAGTTGAATTGTGTGAAATCAGGTTTCCGTTTTTGTATAAAGGCCTGAACTGCTTCCATCATTTCAGGTGAGCCTACACGCTTCATAAAGATTTCTGCCTCATCATCAATGCATTCAATAATTTCAGCCAGATTATGCTTCATTAGTGCTTTGGTCTGCTTAATAGAAGCCAAGGGTAAAGCGGCAAGAGTTTGAGCCTGTTTTTGTGCAGCTGCATACACATCTTCTTCGATGCTATTGATCAAACCTGCACTTAAGGCTTTTTCACTATTAAATCTTTGAGCTGTCAGGAGCAGTTCAGCAGCTTTGTGATAGCCAGCCTGTTGTACCAGCAGTTTGCTTGATGCACCTTCAGGAGACAGGCCAAGGCTGACAAATGGAATCTGGAACAGGGCCGTATTGTCGCTATACACCAGATCGGCGTGCAGGAGAATCGTTACCCCGATGCCAATGGCAACACCACGCACTGCAGCGATCAAAGGCTTGGAGAATTTTGCAGCAGACTTGAGCAGGACAAATGGCGGTGTATCACCGGCTTTACCCTGTAAAGGCGTCTGGATGAACTTCATAAAGTCCTGCATGTCATTGCCGGCACTAAAGTCCGCATCCTGACCACGCAAAATCACCACACGCACGCTACTATCCTGATCCGCTTCATCCAGAGCCTGAGCAATCCATAAGTAAAGCTCGCCATAGAGCGCATTTTTCGCTTCAGGACGGTGAATGGCTAAGGTCAGTATGCCATTGTCTAAATTCGCATTTAAATGCTGATGCGGTTGTTGAATACAGCTCAGTGTCATCGTACTATCCTTGCTTTATTAATATGAATTTATTGGCGCTTATTATGTCGTAAAAATTTCCTTACGACATAACTGATGCGTTCATAAAAGTAAGATGTGCTATGAAATATAAATTTGATTATCTGGTTTTTATTGGTCGCTTCCAGCCTTTTCATCTGGCACATATGCAAACCATTAAAATTGCTTTGCAGCAAAGCCAGCAGGTGATTCTGGCTTTAGGATCAGCGCAGCAGGAACGTAATATTAAAAACCCATTTCTAGCCTCTGAACGTGAAGAAATGATCCTGTCGAATTTTTCCGAAGCAGATCAAAAGCGTATTAAATTCGTACATGTCATTGATGTCTATAATGATGAAAAATGGCAAAAACTGGTAAAATTACTGGTTGCCGGAGTGGCAGAGCTAAATGCCAAAGTTGGTCTGATTGGACATTTTAAAGATGAGTCCTCTTATTATTTAAGGCTGTTCCCAGAATGGGAAATGGTGGAACTAGACAGTCTAGTTGGTGCCATTTCAGCAACACCATTACGGGAAGCCTATTATCGTGGTGACATTATGGAATCAGCATTTCCTTTAGGAACCAGCGAGTTTTTACATAAGTTTAAAAATACTGAGACTTATCAACAATTGGCACACAAGTTTAAAACGAATGATAAAACGAATCTGAGCTAAAACTGTTTTAAGGTGAGGAGTTCATTTGATTGTTAGGAAGCAACACAATGAATCTTATCATAAAAAATATAGCCTATGCAGGATGCCTTGCAGTAGTAAGTATATCAGCAGCCTACGCCAGCTGGAGCTTGACGCCTAAAAGTAGTGTGGGTTTTAGTATTAATTCATTGGGTTTGACTGTCGTAAAGGGAAGTTTTCAGCAATTCCAGGCCTCGATGCAGTTTGATCCTCAAAAACCACAACAGGCTTCAACTGAATTTACCATGCAGGTGGATAGCTTGCAGCTGTCCAAGCCAAGTCTAAAAAATATGATTATGGGTGAGGATCTGTTTGATGCTTCACGTTATAAAACTGTGAGTTTTAAAAGTACCCAGTTTAAACCAAATGGTACGAATCGCTATCAGGTATTGGGTAATTTGACTTTACGGGGTGTGACGCGTCCAGTGGTTTTTGATACCACGCTAACACCAAATAAAACCAACCCGAATTTACTTGATGTTAGTTCGAAAACAGTGATCAACCGTTCAGATTTTGGTATGAAAAAAGCCACAGCTGGTGTAGGTGAAAAGGTCAATATTCATCTGATCGGGCAGTGGAAAGCCTCATAATTTAGCTGTTCATTTCTTTGAATGTGGCAGAGCAGTCTAAATTGGAATGGGATAATTTAAATGTTGCTCTGCCTGTTCTAGAATAGTTTGGGTGAGTTGTTGTAAAGCTGGTGACTGCTGTTTCCAGTGATGCCAATACAGTTTTAAATCTGTTCTGCATTCCGGAAGGATTTCTAGCAAAGCGTTTTGTTGAAACCGATCTGCAATCTGATAGTCCGGCACCAGACCATAACTCAGTCCGGCAAAGACTGCTTCTGCAAAAGCAGTCGAAGAAGGAATATAGTAAGAAGGATAGCTTTGTTGAGAAAGACCGTGATGAGTCAGTCAAGCTTCACCATGCATGTGATCCTGATCATTATAAATAATTGCAGGCGCCTTACGTAGAGACTCGCGATGGATGCCTTGACTAAACCATCGCTGAAAAAATGCAGGTGTCACTACCAATAACGCATAGCACCAATCAGTTGAGCCTGATAGCCTTTCATGGCTTGTTGCTGTGAACTGATATCTTGATGTACTGATTGCGATGGTAATGTGGGGAATTGCAGTATGCCTGATCTTTGTGTGAGTGATAAAAAATGAGTCTAATTGGGACTCATTTTTTATTTTAAATAGATTTTAAGCTGCTTGGAGTGCTTTTAAATCTTCTAAAACCTGTTCAGCATGCCCCGCTGCTTTTACTTTACGGTATTCCTTCACCAGTTTGCCATTATGGAAAATGAAAGTAGAACGCTCAATGCCCATAACTTTTTTGCCATACATGTTCTTTTCTTTAATCACGTCAAAATGATTGCAGAGTAGTTCTTCTTTATCACTGATCAGGTTGATGCTAAGGTTCTGCTTTTCCGTAAAGTTTTGGTGAGCTTTAACTGAATCGCGTGATACTCCCAGAATTGTTGTATTTAGTGCATCAAACTGGTCTTTTAAACAGGAAAAACCAACAGCTTGTGTAGTACAACCTGGGGTGGAGTCTTTTGGATAAAAATAGATGATTAACCACGCTGCATCTAATTGAGCCAAGTTGATTTCACCAGTCGTAGTAGGGAAAAAATGGTCAAGCAAGCCGATCTCAGACATAAAAAACTCCATTGCTGTTGTAATTTTCACAAAAAAATAAGCCACATTATAGTGGCTTATTTATGCAAAGAATAATCAGAAATTATTTTTTGGCAGCAGCAGCTTTTTGGGCCTGTTCAGTTAAGGTTTTTAACTTACCGGTTAACTGTGGGCCAAAACATGCTTGCAAATCTTTATTTTGCTTTTGTACAAAAGCTAAAGTTGCTGGACTTTTCTTCTGGTTAATCGTGCTTTGAATTTCCCATTTCTGTGCATTGGTTAATTTACCATCTGCTTCAACAGCACAAGTACAATATTTGCTCACTTCAGAACTGGTCAGCTGTTTGCCTTTGCCAGTTTCTTCTTTACAAACATTGATCAAAGCAGCTTTAATATTGGTACTTTTGTAAGCATTTTGCAGTTTGCTGTCATCTGCTTGAGCAGTAGTTGCAAACAGTGCAGCGGCTGAAACTAAAGCTGAAAGAACAATATTTGACTTAAAATTTTTCATAAACTTTACCTTGTTATTACGGTATATAACGTGTCGGATCTTCAACACCTGCATCTGCAAAACCTTGTTTACGCAGACGGCAACTGTCACATGTACCACAAGCACGTCCTTGGTCATCTGCCTGGTAGCAAGATACCGTTTGGCTATAGTCTACGCCATGATCAAGGCCTAAGCGAATGATATTTGCTTTGGATAAATGTAACAGAGGTGTTTCAAATTTGAGCGCCTGACCCTCTACACCGACCTTGGTCGCAAGGCGTGCCATATTGGCAAAGGCTTCAATAAATTCAGGACGACAGTCAGGGTAACCGGAATAATCGACGGCATTAATTCCGATCACAATTGCTTCTGCACCAAAAACTTCAGCTGCAGCCAGTGCATAAGACAAGAAAATTGTATTGCGTGCTGGGACATACGTCACAGGAATACCTTCCTGAAGTTGGTCTGGCACATCAATACTGTGATCAGTCAGGGCAGAGCCACCGAGGTTACCTAAGTCAATATTGATGACACGATGTTCTACACCTGCACGACCAGTCAAAGCTCTTGCTGCATCAAGTTCAGTGGTCGAACGCTGGCCATACATAAAACTTAAAGCAATACATTCGTAGCGTGCCTGCGCCCAGGCTAAACACGTGGTTGAGTCTAATCCGCCAGATAACAATACAATGGCACGAGGGCGCATAGCTAAATCTCCAAAATATTTGATAAATAATTAACGACCAGTTTCGTCATTCCATAACAGCTTATGTAACTGTAGCTGGAAGCGAACAGGGAGATGGTCTTCTAAAATCCATTGGGCCAGATCACGTGCCAGCTGTGGCATACGCGCTGTACCTTTTTCCACTTCAAAAGCAGGCGAGAACCAGACCGTACCGACTTTTTCATTAAGCTGATATTGTTTAACCTGCTGTTTGGACCATTCATAATCTTCACGATTACAGATTACGAACTTGATCTGATCGTGCTGGGTTAAATGGTCGAGATTGGAAAGCAAATTTCGTGCAACTTCACCCGAAGTTGGCGTTTTCAAGTCTAATACTTTTGATACACGAGGATCTACCTTAGACACATCCAGCGCACCGCTGGTTTCCAAGGAGACTTCACAGCCGGCATCGGCCAGGCGCTGCATTAACGGCAAGGCATTCGGCTGTGCCAGTGGTTCACCACCAGTCACGCAGATATAAGGTGTCTTAAAATCGAGTGTGGTTTGAATGATTTCTTCTAAAGATTTACGCTCACCACCTTCGAAAGAATAGGTGGTATCGCAATAGGTACAACGCAGTGGACAACCCGTCAAACGGATAAAGACTGTTGGCAGACCTGCTGTATTGGCTTCACCTTGTAATGAATAAAAGATCTCCGTGATGCGTAAACCCGCAGACGGATCAGAAACAGGGATAGCAGAAGATCGAAGCGTACTCATAACAAAATTAACCAGAGAAGAAAGAACAATGTATAAAAATAAAAATCCCTACGATCATTACTGACCGTAGAGACGAAGAGCGACTAAAGCTCTGAGGAACATTAAGTTCCTAAAAAGTTAAGACTTAGTCTTCACGCAACAGATCGTTCAGGCTAGTTTTCGCACGTGTTTTTGCGTCAACTTTTTTCACGATCACAGCAGCGTACAGGCTGTATTTACCGCATTTAGAAGGAAGGCTGCCAGATACAACGACTGAACCAGCAGGTACACGGCCGTAGTGGATTTCGCCAGTTTCACGGTCATAAATCTTGGTGGATTGACCAATAAATACGCCCATAGAAATCACAGAGCCTTCTTCTACGATTACGCCTTCTACGATTTCAGAACGTGCACCGATAAAGCAGTTGTCTTCGATAATGGTTGGGTTTGCTTGAAGTGGCTCAAGAACACCACCAATCCCTACACCACCTGACAGGTGAACATTTTTACCGATTTGCGCACATGAACCTACAGTTGCCCATGTATCAACCATCGTACCTTCATCAACATACGCACCGATGTTCACATAAGAAGGCATCAATACCACATTTTTCGCCTGGTAAGAACCTTTACGTGCTACAGCAGGTGGTACTACACGTACACCAGCAGCTTTGAACTGTTCTTCAGTCCAGTCACCAAACTTAGTATCTACTTTGTCATAGAAGCGAAGATCACATGCTTCCATTGGTTTGTTGTCATTCAGTTTGAAAGACAACAATACAGCTTTCTTAATCCATTGATGAACAACCCATTCACCATCGATTTTTTCAGCTACACGTAAAGAGCCATTGTCCAGGCCAGCAATTACTTCCTCAACTGCTTGACGAACTTCAGCAGCACAATCCGCTGCTGTGAAATTCGCACGGTCTTCAAACGCTTGTTCAATGATTGTTGAAAGCTGAGACATGATCTTCCTTCCAGAAAAAAAATTTCCAAGATTTTACACTATATTGAGCAAAGATTAGATGGAAAACACGACTTATATCAAAATTAATTCTTCCGAATTATGGAGAAAATGGATGTGTCAAGTTTCATTAAAAGATTAATGAATATTATATTTATATAGCTCATGATTTAATCAATAAATAGAAAATTTCTAGTAAAAGCATCCAATTAAGGTGACTGTGCAAAAAACCTCATGAAAATCATATAAAAGGCATCAAATGTATCAAAAGTTTACATAAACTCAGCAAAACTTGAATAAAGAGTGATCATATTGTGAATTAAGATGCAGGCATAACGAAGAGTAAAAACGTTAAAAATAATTTTTTTGAGGAGACATAGATGAAAACTTTTGCTAAATATTTTGCGCTGTCTGTACTTGCTGCAGCAACCACTTCTGTCATGGCAGCTGATGAAGTCATTGTAACCGACGAAGGCGTTGCTGAATTCTCTTTCTTCAAACCTGCTGCTGTTCGTGCTGAAGTCGGTACTACTGGTTACGGTGGTGCAATCTCTTGGAGCGCTAACCCATATGTAGGTGTAACCTTAGGTTATAACGGCGGTGATATCTCTTGGTCAGATGATATTGAAGTAGATGATGTCAACTACGATGTCGATATGGACAACAATCTGGTTTATTTAAATGCTGAAATCCGTCCTTGGGCGAACTGGTTCTATGTTGCAGCTGGTGTAGGTTATATTGATCAGCAATATGGTTTACTTGCGCGTAATGATGGCGGTACTATTGAAATAGATGGTAATGAAACTAGTTTAACCAGCCTAGGTTATGATTTAGATTACAGTAACGAAATTGCGCCTTATCTCGGTATCGGCTTTTCACCAGCAATTACCAACCGTTGGGGTGTATTTGGTGAAGTAGGTGCTTATTATACTGGTAATCCTAATGTTACCAATGTACGCACTACAGGTGGAGCACCGGAAGATGCTCAGTTAGTTGCTGATCATATCAATGAAGTACGTAATGATGATAAATATGAATGGCTTCCAGTGGCTAAGCTAGGTGTAAGCTTCCGTTTCTAATTATTCGATTTAATAAAAAAACGAGCTTTGGCTCGTTTTTTTATATCTATCAAGTTATTAAATTAATTTATGTGTTTAATCTTACTTCAATATATCAAGCTAAAAGTCCATAAGGTTCTTAATTTTTAAATATTACTCTGAAGCTCAATTATGCCTGTGTTTCAAGAAATACTTACTTGAAAAAAACATAAAAAAGAGGCTAAAAAGCTTCATTTCATTTACTTAGATTTTATAGATTAGTCATCCGGATAAGCTACTTTTTTTAGTGCTCGAATGTCTGCATCTGGAGAGCAAAGCGAGATAAATTCGTAGCCATAACCACGTAATAAATGGCCTTTACGTACAGCAATCCATGTTGTATTTACACCAAAAATATCAGTTTTAATTTGTTTTAAGCGATAATCACGTTCTGGGTCGTATGCCACATCATTGACAATACCGACACCCATATTCAGCTCTACATAAGTTTTGATTACGTCGGCATCTAGGGCGGACATTACGATATCCACATCAAAACCTGCTTCTTCAAAAGCGGTATCGATTTTAGAACGGCCTGTAAAACCACCGTGATAAGTGATGATCGGATAATTCGCCAGATCTTCAATACGTATATTATCTTTCTTGGTTAATGGGTGGTTTTGAGGCGTGATAATGCTGTGTTGCCAGTTATAGTACGGCACACTGGCCAGGTTATCTTCAGTCGTTAAGGCTTCAGTCGCAATCCCGATGTCTGCTTCACCTTGTAGCAGCATTTCGGTAATTTCAACCGGACTGGCCTGTTGCAGAATAAGATGAACTTTTGGAAATTCTTTTTTGAACTGATTTACGATCGGCGGTAATACATAACGTGCCTGGGTATGCGTTGTCGCAATGGTCAATGTCCCTTCATCAACCTTGTTAAAGTCATCTGCCAGACGTTTGATATTGTCAGCATCGACCAGCATGCGTTCCACAATCCCGAGTAATGCCTGACCTGGTTCAGTCAGACCGAGTAAACGCTTACCTTTACGGATGAACAGCTGTACACCAAGTTCATCTTCCAGGTCTTTAATATGCTTGCTCACACCCGATTGTGAGGTATACAGTGCTGCAGAAGCTTCAGTTAAATTAAAGTTTTGACGAACAGTTTCTCGAATAATTCTTAATTGTTGGAAATTCATTTTCTATATACCCTATAAGCGGATGGGGCTGAAATGGCCCCATCTGAATGTGTCTTAAGCAACCTGATTTGCAAATAAATGCAGGTTAAGTGGACTTAACCATACAGTCTGATTTGGTCGGAATTGATGCGCTCGTGCTTCTTCAGGTGTCAGTGAAATTTCAATCAGGTTACCCTGACGGTCATTCAGTTCTGCAACGACTTTACCGGCAATCCATAATTCACGAATAAAGGTCGCCTGAATTGCATTGTCCTGTGGCTGAGCGGAGATACGCAGTTCATCAGGGCGGGCGAATACAATTACATCACCTTGTGGATGCTGTTGTGCCGCATCAAATTGGATGCGATCTTCACCCAACTGAATGATGCCGCCATTATTCTGACCTTCGAAACGGTTGGCTTGACCCAAGAAGTCGAACACGAATGGCGTTTTCGGAGTTTCATATACTTCACGTGGTGAACCAATCTGTTCGACATTCCCTTTGTTCATCACCACAATTTGATCTGCAACTTCCAGTGCCTCTTCCTGATCATGCGTCACGAAAATAGAAGTGATATGCAGCTCATCATGCAGGGTACGTAACCAGCGACGCAGTTCTTTACGCACTTTGGCATCTAGCGCACCAAAAGGTTCATCTAGTAATAGTACGCGTGGTTCAACCGCTAGGGCACGCGCAAGCGCAATACGCTGACGCTGACCACCAGACAATTGAGCAGGGTAGCGATCTGCCAGAAAGCCGAGTTGTACCAGATCCAGTAAACGGGTGACACGTTTCTTGATTTCAGTCTCTGATGGACGGGTTGAACGTGGGCGAACACGTAAACCAAATGCCACGTTGTCATACACTGTCATATGACGGAACAGCGCATAGTGCTGGAATACAAAACCGACTTCACGTTCACGCACATGGACATTAGTTGCATCCTGACCTTCCAGAATGACCTGACCACCATCTGCAGATTCAAGACCAGCAATAATACGCAGCAGGGTGGTTTTACCACAGCCTGAAGGACCCAAAAGAGCTACTAGCTGGCCATCCGGGAAATCCAGGGAAATATTATTCAGTGCATGGAATGCACCAAAGTGTTTTTCAATATTTTTAACTTGAATACTCATGTAGGCATTCCTTAAGAAACTGTTAAATCGTCATTACGTTTGTTTTGTTTTTCCTGGCGCATTTCTACCCAAGTTTTAAGCACCAAGGTCACAATTGCGAGGAGAGCCAGGAGCGAGGACACAGCAAACGCAGCACTAAAGGTATATTCGTTATAGAGAATTTCGACGTGTAGCGGCAAAGTATTGGTTTCACCGCGGATATGACCAGATACTACTGATACCGCACCGAACTCACCCATGGCACGTGCATTACACAGAATCACGCCATAGATCAGACCCCATTTAATGTTTGGCAGGGTCACTTTCCAGAAGGTTTTCCAGCCTGATGCACCGAGTACAATTGCAGCTTCTTCTTCTTCGGTGCCTTGAGCTTCCATTAAAGGAATCAATTCACGCGCTACGAAAGGTACCGTAATAAAGATGGTGGCCAAAACAATTGCGGGTACGGCGTACAGGATCTTAATGTCATTATCCATTAACCAGCTACCCATCCAGCCTTGGGTACCGAAAATCAGCACCAGCATCATACCGGCGATGACCGGGGATACCGAGAAGGGTATATCGATAATCGTGGTCAGGATAGACTTGCCCGGGAAGTTAAACTTCGCCACTGACCAAGCAGCAGCCACACCAAATACTACGTTTAACGGTACTGCAATTGCAGCAGTTAATAGCGTTAGTTTCACCGCAGATAATGTATCTGGATGAACCAGTGCCTGAGTATATACGCCGACGCCTTGCTTGAACGCTTCAACAAAGACCAATACCAAAGGCAGAATCAGGCAACTTAAAAAGAAGATCAGCGCAATTGTGAGTAGGGTATAACGTACCCATTTTGGCTCGCGAGTTGCATCACGGGATTGCAGCTTTTCAGCAAGTGCATTGCTGTTGGTATTTAAACTCATCGTGCAGTTCTCCCTGTGCGACGGCTAGCCCAAGCTTGTAACAAGTTAATCAGGAACAGCATCACAAATGAAATCAATAGCATCACGACAGCAATCGTGGTTGCACCCGCATAGTCATATTCTTCCAGACGCGAGATAATCATCAGCGGAGCAATTTCCGTTTTAAACGGCTGGTTACCGGCAATAAAGATGACCGAACCGTATTCACCCACGCCACGTGCAAATGCCAGGGCAAAGCCTGTAATCAATGCGGGTAGCAGAATCGGGAAAATAATTTTGGTCACGATTTGGAAGCGGTTTGCCCCGAGCGCAGAAGCAGCTTCCTCAAGTTCAGTTTCCAGATCAGACAGTACTGGCTGAACCGTACGCACCACAAAAGGAATCCCAATAAAGATCAGCGCCAAGGTAATACCTATCGGGGTATAAGCCACTTGAATACCTATTGGTTCCAGATACTGACCGATCCAGCCTGTAGGTGCATACAGTGAAGTTAATGCAATACCGGCTACGGCAGTTGGCAGGGCAAATGGTAAATCTACCAGAGCATCAATAATACGTTTACCTGGGAAGCTATAACGTACCAGACACCAAGCCAGTAACAGACCAAAAACAACATTGATCAGGGCTGCGATAATGGCGGCACTAAAACTCAGCTGAAGTGACTTGAGAATACGTTCAGAGCTCAGGATTTCCCATAAGCCATCCCAGCCAATGCCAAGTGATTTAATAAATACGGCAGACAGTGGAATAAGAACGATTAATGACAAATACGCTAGGGTAAAGCCTAGAGATAGACCAAATCCTGGCAGCACTCGGGATCGCTGCGACATGATTACTCCTCAAAAGAGAGAATGCTGATTGAAGACAACCAGCGAATATTAAAAATGAAATTTGCGACAAGCATAATTTGCAACATCTAAAATGCAAATTTAAAAAAATACTTGCCTTCATCAGTATTGCTGATATGTTGCATCGGCATCTCTGAATTCAGGTATTGTTTAATTTCAGGGAAGGGGCCAAAGCCCGAGGCAACATTGATATGACCGACGGCGCCCAGATTAATCGGCTGGATTTTCCAGGATTCGGCAAAAGCATGTGCATCTTCAAAACTCAGCCAAGGATCATTTTCACTGATCAGCATGATGGTCGGAACCTGAAGCTTGAGCTGATGGAAATAAGCGCTGTAATCTGTTTGGCTATCACGTGCAAAGCCATTTTCACTAAAACGGGCTGGGTTGGCCGGAGCCACCAGAACCAGTTTTTTAATTTTTCGACAAAGTTCTGGATGCTGGTCAAGTGCTGCAAGACTGGTCAGGCAGCCAAAGCTGTGCGCTACGATTTCAATATCATCTTCAATTTGCTGTACAGATTTGACAAACTGCGCTACCCAGCTACTCAGTACCGGATGGTTCCAGTCTTGCTGTTGAACACGGGAGCATTGCATCAGACCACGTTGCAACCAGGATTGCCAGTGATCATGTTCACTGCCACCTACACCTGGAACAATGAGGGTATGTATCATGCGAATGCTCCTTATCTGTTCAATGCGAAACTTATTTTGCTGTATTGGCTTTCACGATTTGATCGAAAATGCCGCCATTTTCAAAGTGAGCTTTTTGCACTTTGTCCCAACCACCAAATTCCTGATCAATCGTCACCAGTTTTAAGGGCTTGAAGACCTGACTGTACTTTGCCAGTACTTTTTCATTACGTGGACGGTAGAAGTTACGTGCTGAAATTTCTTGACCTAGTGGTGAGTAGAGGAAGTTCAGGTAACCTTGTGCCAGGTATTTGTTGCCTTTTTTCGCTACTGTTTTTTCTACGATCGCAACTGGTGGTTCAGCCAGAATAGACAAAGAAGGTGTGATGATTTCAAACTTGCCGGGTTGTTCACGAAGTGCCAGATGCGCTTCATTTTCCCACGCCAGTAATACGTCACCGATACCGCGTTCAGCAAATGTCGTTGTTGAACCACGTGCACCTGAATCTAGGACTTTGGTCTGCTTGTAGATTTTGCGAACAAATTCTTGTGCTTTGGCATCATTACCGCCTGGTAGGTGTTTTGCATAAGCCCATGCTGCCAGATAATTCCAACGCGCCCCACCAGAGGTTTTTGGATTTGGTGTAATGATTGCGACATTAGGTTTAACCAGATCGCCCCAGTCTTTAATATTCTTTGGATTGCCTTTACGCACCAGGAATACGATGGTTGATGTATAAGGTGTAGAGTTGTGAGGCAATTTTTTTTGCCAATCCGCAGGGAGTAATTTGGCTTTTTCTGCAATAACTTCGATATCAGCAGCCAGTGCTAATGTCACTACATCAGCTTCCAGACCATCAATCACAGCACGTGCCTGTTTACCAGAACCACCATGTGACTGTTTAAAGTTAATAGTTTGGCCCGTACGGCTTTTCCAGTATTTGCCAAATTCTTTGTTGACGTCTTCATAGAGTTCACGCGTCGGATCATAAGAGACATTCAGAAAATCCCGCGCTGCTGCACCAAAAGAAGTTGCTGAAATAACAGCAGCCAAAACCCCAATTTTTAATTTTGTTGTAATGCTCATGTGAACCTCAAACTCTTACACGTTTTGTAACATGAGTGAAGAATAAACTTATTCTTTATGCATAAAAAATAATTAAAAATGAATTTTATATGAAAATAAAAGATAAGTGGATAAGTACGTATCTGAAACAAGAATGGCCTTATTGAATAAGGCCATTAACGCTGCATTTATAAGACTTTATTTTGCACTGTTCGCTTTTACGATCTGGTCAAAGATACCGCCATTGTCAAAGTGTTGCTTCTGAACCTTAGTCCAGCCTCCAAATTCTTTATCAATCGTAACCAGTTTTAGTGATTTAAATACATGACTGTATTGCTTTAACACGGCTGCATTACGAGGACGATAGAAGTTCTTTGCTGCAACTGCTTGGCCAGCAGGTGAGTACAGATAGTTGAGGTAGGCTTTAGCCAGATTTTCATTACCATCTTTCTTGGCATTCTTTTCTACAATTGCCACAGGTGGTTCAGCCAGAATAGACAGAGAAGGCGTGATGATTTCAAACTTGCCGGGTTGTTCACGAAGTGCCAGCTGTGCTTCATTTTCCCAAGCCAGCAATACATCACCAATGCCGCGTTCAGCAAATGTCGTTGTTGCACCACGCGCACCAGAATCCAGTACTTTGGTCTGTTTATAAATCTGGCGAACGAATTCTTGTGCCTTGGCATCATTACCCCCTGGCTGGTGTTTTGCCCATGCCCAAGCTGCCAGGTAGTTCCAGCGCGCGCCACCAGAAGTCTTCGGGTTTGGCGTAATGATATCTACACCCGGTTTAACTAGGTCGCCCCAGTCCTTAATGCCTTTCGGATTGCCTTTTTTGACTAAGAAAACAATTGTTGAGGTATATGGTGTCGAGTTTTGCGGGAATTTCTTCTGCCAGTCTGTCGGTAACAGGCCACGTTTAGCAATTTCATCAATATCTGCTGCCAGAGCCAGTGTAACGACATCTGCATCCAGACCATCAATCACGGCACGTGCCTGTTTGCCTGAACCGCCATGTGATTGTTTAAAATTAATATCTTGACCAGTAGATTTTTTCCAGTAAGCACTGAATTCTTTGTTAAAGTTGTCGTACAATTCGCGAGTTGGGTCATAGGATACATTTAAGAAATCCTTTGCAGACACACTAAATGCAGTCGCTGAAATCAGTGCTGCAAGTACCCCAATTTTTAATTTACGGACGTTCATATTTGCCTCAAATGTTTCTTTGTTTTGTTGGATGGGGCAAGAATAGCTGGAGATTTTTTGCATAAAAAATAATTAAAAACGAATTTTATGTGAGTAAAACAGATATATAGACAGAGCTTATATTTCATCGCTCTATCCGTCACCAGAGAGGCTTCAAAAGCATGCTGTATTTAAAAAATGCTCAACCCGTCAAAGATATAGATGTGCTGGATCGTGCCTTTCATTATGGTGATGGATGCTTTACTACCGCTCGCATCCGTCGAAACCGGATCGAGTTAGCAGACCGTCATCTAGCCCGTTTAAGGATGAGCCAGCAAAAATTAAGTTTGCAGGCTGATCTGGACCTGATTGAAAAAAGTTTGCAAGCGTTATTGAAATCAGAAGCTGAACTGAACGGCACCTTAAAGATTGTACTGAGTCGTGGTATAGGGCAGCGTGGTTATAGCCTGCCAGACCATCCGGCAGATCTTTGGGTGTTCTATTATCCGAAAACTGTACAGGACTTCAGTTATGAACAGATTCAGACGGGTGTATTGCAACAGGCCATTGGTCTCAGTATGCCGAATCTGGTGGGGCTGAAAACCTTAAACCGTCTGGAACAGGTTTTGCTTAAACAGGAAGCGGATCAGCATGGCTGGCCGGAAGCACTGGTAACTGATGTGCAGGGTACAATTGTTGAAGGGGTGAGCAGTAATTGCTTCATTCGTATAAACAATACATGGATTACACCAGAACTTCGTTATAATGGCGTCTTCGGTGTGATGCGTGCAGAAATTTTGCAACGTATGCAGGATCAGGGCATTATCTGTCAGCTGCGTGATGTGGAAATGGATGAAATTCCTCATATCGACAGCTTGTTTTTCTGCAATGCGCTCAGTCCGATGAAAATTGCCACTCAATTTGAGCAGCGTGCTTTAAATGTAGATGCTTGTATTGAACTTTTTAACCGTCTTCGATTGAATCAGATGCCTTATTAATATGTCAGCTTCCAAGTCTAAAACCAAAAAGAAAAATAATGCCAAACGCCCTGGTTTCATGAAAGGGATAGTTCTATTTCTAATCGGGATACTCCTAGTTCTAGGGTTGATCCTGAAAGCTAGCCTATGGAAAGATTATCCTGTAGAAGGTCAAAAACAGTTACTGGCAATTAGTAACGGTGAAACCTATTCTGGATTTATTGATCGGCTGGCCAAAGAAAATCATGTCAGCTTTCCGATTATTTTAAAGCTGTATCAGCGCTTCATCATTCATGACACGATGAAAGCAGGTGTTTATGAAGTACGCGATGGCATGAGTATCCGTCAAGTGCTGGAAATGATTTCCAATTCGGAAAATGCTCAAATGAACCGGATTCTGGTGGTTGAAGGTACCACTTTCAAACAGCTGATCGATACTTTAAAGAAAGATGATCTGGTAACTAAAGAAGTGGTGAATTTGCCAACCGATCAATTGCTCAAAGAACTCAATATTCCATTCAATCATCCTGAAGGTCTATTCGCTCCAGATACCTATTTCTTTGCCAAAGGCGAAACAGATCGCAAGATTCTGACCGATCTTTATCAGCGCCAGATGAAGTCTCTGGACCAGGCTTGGGAAAAACGTGCTTCAGATCTGCCATATCAGAATAAATATGAAGCGCTGATCATGGCATCGATCATTGAAAAGGAAACCAGTCTGGATAGCGAGTTACAACAGGTGTCTGGTGTATTTGTGCGCCGTTTGAAAATCGGCATGCGTCTACAGACAGATCCAACCGTAATTTATGGCATGGGCGATAAATATCAAGGCAATATTACCCGTCAGGATCTGCGCACACCGACAGCATATAACACCTATACCATTTCAGGCTTGCCGCCAACACCAATTGCCCTGCCGAGCAAAAAAGCGATTGAAGCAGCGATGCATCCAGATAATTCACAAAATATTTACTTTGTTGCAACGGGTAATGGTGGGCATAAGTTCAGCACGAATCTGCAAGATCACAATAGAGCAGTGCAGGAATATCTCACTGTTTTACGTTCAAAAAATTAAGGAGTGAGCATGTTTATCAGCTTTGAAGGCACTGAAGGTGTAGGGAAAACCACGCTCATTCGTCGTATCTATGATGATTTTGTTGCACAGGGCAAAGAAGTGGTGTTGACCCGTGAACCGGGTGGCACGCCGATGGCCGAACAGATCCGTTCACTATTGCTGGCGGTGAATCATGAAGAAGCCATGTGTAATGACACTGAGCTGTTATTGATGTATGCCGCACGAGCACAGCATTTAGCACAGGTTATTCTGCCTGCGCTTAAGGCAGGTAAGATAGTCTTGTGTGACCGTTTTACTGATGCCAGTTTTGCCTATCAATGTGCAGGGCGTGGACTCAGTGAAGCCAAGCTGAATTTACTGAATGATAATTTCGTGGCACGTATGCCAGATGTCACTTTCTGGCTGGATGCGCCAATTGAACTCGGCATGAACCGTGCCCGTGAACGTGGTGCGCTGGATCGTTTTGAACAGGAGAAAGTCTCTTTCTTTGAGAAAGTAAGAAGCGGTTATGAAACTTTGTGGCAGCGTCATCCGCAACGTATGAAGCGTCTCGATGCGACTCAAGCTCCAGAGCAGGTTTTTGCTCAAGCCATGGCAGAATTACAGGTGGTCTGAGCAGTCAGATTAAAACCAGTTCAATTCTTTAAAAATCTTCTATATTGTTTTCAATATGGAAGATTTTTTATGAAAAGTACATTTGAACAGATCCTGCAGTTTTTAGAAGTAGAATTTCCACAAAGCCTTGAGCATTGTGAGGTCATGGATATACAGCCTCAAACCTCAACTGTTCGTTACCGTGTGAGTGATAGTCAGTTGCGTCCAGGTGGTACGATTTCTGGGCCAACCATAATGACGATCGCGGACTTTGGTTTGTATGTCGCAATTTTAGGAGAGATTGGTCTGGTGGGGTTGGCTGTCACCACCAATATCAACATCAATTTTTTGCGTAAGCCCGATGGACAGCGTGATCTGATTGCAAAATCTCGCCTGATAAAAGTTGGAAAAGCACTTATTGTCGGGGAAGTTTGGGTCTATTCAGAAGGTATGGAAGAACCTGTTGCACATGTCACCGGAACTTATTCGATTCCGTCTAAATCAGTATCTTAATCGCATAAAATAAAAGAACTATATTTTTTTAATAATGATAAAAATAAATAAATTCAATTAGTTGTGATTTAATTATTATTTATATAGCTGATTTGGGAGCGGTGATACAAAGCTGGTCCTGCGCAAATAATGAGGCACAATTGACCGGAAGATTGGGAAGGTTAATGGCAATCGCAGATCATAAAATGGACAGCTATTTCAACAGAAGCTGTATCCACTTGCGGGAAAAATTGCTAGAGAGACTTAATGAGCATTATTTACATCAGACTGCTCGCCGTAGTTGTGCTTATACTCAAGTGATGGGTTCAGATTTATCTAAAAATCTTGAAAGCTGCAATCTAGATATATAGCAAATAAAAAAACCGGATCATGAGATCCGGTTTTTTACACTTAAGTATTTAAACTTCTGCTGCATTCACCAATGGCTGTTCCACTTCAAAACTTGGTGGAATCAGTACAGTTTTGCGTAACTCAGGTAACTGTTCCGGATAGTCCAGGGTATAGTGCAGACCACGGGATTCTTTACGTTGCATGGCACAGCGCACAATCATCTCCGATACCAGCACCAGATTACGCAGTTCTATCAGGTTTTTGCTGACCTGATAATCCTGATAATACTCGGTAATTTCTTTTTTCAGCATTTCAATCCGGTGCAGGGCACGTTCCAGACGCTTGGTGGTACGGACAATGCCTACATAGTTCCACATGGTCTGACGCAGCTCATCCCAGTTTTGCAGAATCACTACATCTTCATCCGGATTAGTTACCTGTGAATCATCCCAGGCTGGGACTTCAGGTATGGATTGGTTCGCTTTAAAATTTTCCTGAATATGCTTGGCTGCACTCATGCCATAAACAAAGCATTCCAGCAGTGAATTACTGGCCATACGATTCGCGCCATGCAGGCCGGTATATGAAGTCTCGCCAATAGCATATAAACCAGCAATATCAGTTTGACTATTCTCGTCAACCACCACACCGCCACAGGTATAGTGTGCTGCGGGTACCACCGGAATCATTTCCCTGGTGATATCAATTCCCAGCTCTAATAGGCGTGCATACAGCGTCGGGAAGTGCTCTTTAATAAAGTCTTCATCTTTATGGGTAATGTCCAGCCAGACATGACGGATCCCCAGGCGTTTAATTTCATAGTCAATGGCACGCGCCACGATGTCACGCGGTGCCAGTTCAGCACGTTCATCAAAACGCAGCATGAAACGTTCACCATCCGGTAGACGTAAGTATGCCCCTTCACCACGCATGGCTTCAGTAATCAGGAATGAACGCGCTTGCGGGTGGTATAAACAGGTCGGATGAAACTGGTTGAACTCCATATTGGCGACTCGACAGCCGGCGCGGTAAGCCATCGCAATACCGTCACCCGTAGCAATATCTGGATTCGAAGTATAGAGATAAGCCTTCATTGCACCACCACAGGCTAGGGCAGTAAATGGTGCCAGAAAAGTATGTACCTGTTCGGTGTGTTCATCCAATGCATACAGGCCGAGTGCCCGGTTTTCACCTGCATGACCAAGTTTTTTGGAGCAGATCAGATCAATCGCAATATAATTTTCAAAGATATGAATATTCTGCTTTTCTTGGGCTCGCTGTACCAAAGTAGTGGAAATCGCACGTCCTGTAGCATCTGCTGCGTGAATAATGCGGCGCTGAGAATGGCCCCCTTCACGAGTCAAATGCAGTTGTTCCTGTTCATCTAGTGTGAACTGCACGCCATGCTTGAGCAGGAAATCGACTGAAGGCTTGCCCCCTTCAACGGTCTGCTTGACTGCATCCATTTCACACAATTGTGCCCCGGCAATCATGGTGTCATCGATATGCTGCTCGAGAGAATCCATTTCATCAAGTACAGCTGCCACACCCCCCTGGGCATAAAATGTACTCGCATCCGTAAGCGTTGATTTGGCTAAAACTACAATATTAAAATGTTCTGGTAAAGATAAGGCTAAACTTAAGCCGGCGCCGCCGCTGCCCACAATAATCACATCAAAATGATGTGTCGTGTGTAAATTAGACATGACTATTCAGCTAACTGAAAAAAAGTCCGGCTATCACAGCGCTTTTTTGTACAAAAGGCAAGCATTTATCTACCCATAAATTTATGAAAAAAAGTAATGAAAGCTGAAACTTAAGGCTTTAAAAATGGCATAATATCAGCAAGTAGAATAAGAACATTTCGTTACTTAAATTTTGTATAGTTTATGATAAAACTAATTTAAATAGGTTTATCAGTCATTTGAGTGAATAAATATATGAAAATCTTGGATGTTAAACACGGAATATTTGCGGCAACATTAACAATGACGGCATTGCAGGCGGGGGCAGCCACTCCAGTTGATTTTTCAAATCTGGTTGCACAAGTCAGTCCGGCAGTGGTGAGTGTCAATGTTGTTAAAAAAATGTCCGAAGAAGAGCTATTACAACAACAAATTCCAGATATTTTACGCCGTTTCTTTGGTAATCAGGTCATTATTCCTCAGCCACGTGCACCTCAAGAAAAAACAGGGTATGGCAGCGCCTTCTTTATCAGTAAAGACGGCTATTTGCTGACTAATCACCATGTGATTGAAAATGCATCCAAGGTGACCATTACCTTAAATGACCGTCGTGAAATTGATGCAACAGTTGTAGGTAGCGATGAACGTACTGACGTGGCTTTACTTAAGGTCAATGGTGCAGGTTTCCCGGAGTTACGCACGGGAGATGTCGGGCGTTTACGTGTCGGTGAGCCTGTACTCGCCATCGGTTCACCATTTGGTTTTGACTATTCGGCTTCTGCCGGAATTGTCAGCGCCAAGATGCGTAATATGATGGGTGAAACTGCAGTGCCATTCATTCAGACTGATGTAGCTTTAAACCCGGGGAATTCTGGTGGGCCGCTGTTTAACCAGCACGGTGAAGTAGTCGGGGTGAATTCACGTATCTTTAGTGGAACTGGCGGTTATATGGGCTTGTCATTCTCCATTCCAATTGATGTCGCAATGGAAGTGGCTGACCAGTTGAAACGCAATGGTAAAGTTACCCGTTCTTATCTGGGCGTAAGCTTGCAAGATATTGACCGTAATCTGGCAGAATCTTATAAGCTGTCTAAGCCGGAAGGTTCATTGGTAACCCAAATTGCACCCAACTCGCCAGCGGCCAAAGCAGGCTTACAGGCGGGAGATGTCATTCTTAAATATAACGGGACTGATATTTCTCGTACCAGTGAATTGTTGAATTACTTAAACCGTTCTGCACCAAAACAGCAGATCCAGTTAGAAGTATTGCGGGATGACAAACGCCGTAATATCAATGCCACTTTAAGTGCAGCACCGGACGATACCCCAGCGAATGCCAGCAATCAGGCGCAACCAAACAAAGGACCAGTCATCGGGGTCACTATTCGTAACCTGACACCAAATGAAATGAGTAGTTTAGACATCAAAGGTGGTGTAGTGATTCAGGATGTGCGTCCAGGTGGAGTTGCGGCACAAGCACGTATTATGCCGAATGATGTGGTGACCAATATTAATGGCAAGACTGTTCTGAACAGCAACCAGTTTGTAGAAACTGTATCTGAATTAAACAAAGGCAGCGTCGCGCGGGTAACACTTATCCGTCAAGGACAGCGCGTGATCGTGGGCATGCGGGTCTCATAAATGCATCATTTGTTGGTAAAAACCGTCTGAACTCAGGCGGTTTTTTTAATATTTGGCAATTTACCCTGCAAATAAAATCTGTAGACTCTAAGTCGCTATATGATCTAAAGGATAAGAAACGCGTGAAGGGTATTTTTGATCTGAAGTTAACAGTAAAACCAGAACATATTGATATCTTGGGGCATGTAAATAATGTGGTCTATGTGCAGTGGATGCAGGATGTTGCAACCGCGCATATTGAACAGATCGGTTTGGGTCTAGAGCAGTACCTGGAATTAAAGCATGCCATGGTCGCAGTCGAGCATCATGTGCAATATCGCAAGGCAGCATTTGAAGGTGATGAGCTGATTTTGCGTACTTGGTTAAATGATATCAATGCACTCTATTCATTCCGCCAATATGCCTTCTATCGCCCGGCAGATCAGAACCTAATCTTTACAGGGAGTACGCAATGGGCCTGTGTGGAAATTGCCACTGGTCGTCCGAAGCGGATGTCACCGACATTTACCCAAGCCTATCAACCCTTATTAGCAGATATCAATCCTTTGGATTTTAGTCAGTTGTATCTGACAGATTAAATATCAACAATGAAGCACACTTAAATGTGGTTGTGTGTATTTAAACGACAATCGCTCTGATGTTGCCAAAACTTGGTTAGAGCGATTTCATGGCAAACAAAGTAGTGGAATGAGCGACGAAAATATAATTCTTTTTCTGTAACTGCATTCTGCTATAATCCTCGGCAATTTCTATTCGGCTTTTGTTGTGCAATCCCTTTATATTGCATGGCGCGTTTTTTCTCAAGGTAGCCCATGGCGCAAGCTAAAAAATCTGTTGATATTAAAAACATTCGTAACTTCTCGATTATTGCGCATATTGACCACGGTAAATCGACCCTGGCGGATCGATTCATTCAAACCTGTGGTGGTTTGCAGGATCGTGAAATGCAGGCTCAGGTTCTCGATTCTATGGAGCTTGAACGCGAACGTGGGATTACCATTAAAGCGGCATCGGTGACCTTGTACTACACACACCCGAATGGCCAGGAATATCAGCTAAACTTCATTGATACTCCGGGACACGTGGACTTCTCGTATGAAGTATCGCGTTCACTTGCTGCGTGTGAAGGTGCATTGCTGGTTGTAGATGCAGCACAGGGTGTAGAAGCACAGTCTGTTGCAAACTGCTATACCGCAATTGAGCAAGGTCTGGAAGTATTGCCAGTTCTGAACAAGATTGACTTGCCGCAGGCTGAACCTGAACGTGTGATTCAGGAAATTGAAGACATCATTGGTATTGAAGCCACTGAAGCACCGACCTGTTCTGCAAAAACAGGCCTGGGTATTGAAGGTGTGCTGGAAACTCTGGTGAATGTGATTCCTGCGCCAACAGGTGACCGTGATGCACCGCTGCAAGCATTGATTATCGACTCATGGTTCGATAACTACCTGGGCGTTGTGTCTTTAGTTCGTGTGAAACAGGGTCGTGTGCGTAAAGGCGACAAGATGTTGATGAAATCAACTGGTCAGACGCACATCATTACTTCAGTAGGTATCTTCAATCCAAAGCATACCGAAACCGATATTCTTGAAGCGGGTGAAGTAGGTTTTGTGATTGCGGGCATTAAAGACATCTTTGGTGCGCCAGTCGGTGATACGATCACACTTGCCTCTACTCCAGATGTTGAAGTATTGCCAGGTTTCAAGAAGGTAAAACCTCAGGTTTATGCAGGTCTGTTCCCGATTGATGCCAGTGACTTTGAACCTTTCCGTGAAGCGCTGCAAAAATTACAGATTAACGACTCTGCCTTGTTCTTTGAACCTGAAAGTTCAGATGCACTTGGTTTTGGTTTCCGTTGTGGCTTCTTGGGGATGCTGCATATGGAGATCGTACAGGAGCGCCTGGAACGTGAATACGATCTGGATCTGATTTCATCTGCACCGACTGTAATTTATGAAGCGGTGATGAAAAATGGTCAAACGATCTATGTCGACAGTCCATCAAAAATGCCAGACGGTTCAACAGTAGAAGACCTGCGTGAACCGATTGCAGAATGTCATATCTTAGTACCACAAGAATATCTGGGCAATGTGATGACCTTGTGTGTTGAGCGCCGTGGTGTGCAAAAAGACATGAAGTTCATGAGTAATCAGGTATCCATTACCTTTGAAATTCCGATGGCTGAAGTGGTCATGGATTTCTTCGACAAACTGAAGTCTTGCTCACGCGGTTTTGCCTCACTGGACTATAACTTTGTGCGCTTTGAAAGTTCATCATTGGTTAAAGTTGATGTCCTGATCAATGGTGACAAAGTGGATGCCTTGGCAATGATCTGTCACCGTCAGGATGCACGTCACCGTGGTATTGCCCTGGTTGAAAAAATGAAAGACCTGATTCCACGTCAAATGTTTGATGTCGCGATTCAGGCAGCCATTGGTGCACAAATTATTGCCCGTTCTACTGTAAAAGCGATGCGTAAAAACGTATTGGCAAAGTGTTATGGTGGTGACGTGTCACGTAAGAAAAAACTTCTGTCTAAACAGAAAGAAGGTAAGAAACGTATGAAGCAGGTGGGTAGCGTAGAAATCCCACAAGAAGCGTTCTTAGCCGTATTAAAAGTCGAACGCTAAAATAATAAGGATATAAGCCCATGGATTTTGATTTTAATTTAATTCTTGTTCCTGCCACGCTGTTTTTTATTGCAATATGGCTGCTTGATAAGTTTGTTCTGAAACAGCGACAGACCAAAGGCAAGGGCAATGAAAATTTTATCATTACCTGGGCTTATGACTTCTGGCCAGTGCTGACCGTTGTGCTGGTTCTGCGTTCATTCTTGTACGAGCCTTTTAATATTCCATCTGATTCCATGGTGCCCACCCTGGAAACAGGTGACTTCATTCTGGTCAATAAATTCGATTATGGTGTGCGTCTGCCCATCATCAATAGCAAAATTATTGATACTGGAAGTCCAGAACGTGGTGAAGTGGCGGTATTCCGTTATCCACCACAACCTGGTATTAGCTATATCAAACGTATTGTAGGTTTACCGGGTGATCATATTGTCTATGATCATGGTCAATTGATTATTAATGGTGAAAAAGTCACTAAAGTTCCTGTTGAATTTAGCCGTGAAAAAGACCGTTTAGATACGCCTGAATCAATTTATCACAAAGAGACTTTAGGTAAGCATACCTTTACCATGCGTGAGCTTGAAGGGGTAAATGTGGCGCGTCAGGCACCATTTATCAACTTTGTGGAAAATGGTAAATATTCAGGTGAAAATGGTTTATATTGGGAAGTAAAAGTTCCAGAAGGTCAGTACTTTGCAATGGGGGATAATCGTGATCAGAGTGCTGACAGTCGCTTCTGGGGATTTGTTCCGGAAGAAAATTTAACCGGTCGCGCATTCTATATCTGGATGCATAAAGAACCAGGTTTTAAATTACCTTCGTTTAGCCGAAACGGAACAATTGACTAATTTATTGTTTCAATTGGGAAAATAAAAATGAGACATCAACAAGGTGCATCGTATATTGCAATATTGTTTGCAATTATGGGGTTTGCTTTTCTGGCAAAAATCGCAATTGCGGTATGGGAACCGTATTTCGATGATCGTCTGGTAGATAGCCAGATTGAGGAGCTACTAAAAACAGCTCCTGCAAATATCACGCCGGAGAAATTTAATTCGGAACTGTCTAAGCGTTTAGAGATGAATAATATTCGCGATTTTGACATTAAGCAGAATGTTATTCTCGACAATGCGCAAGCGATGGTCGTAAGAAAGAATTATGAAGTTCGCAAGAATTTTCTAATGAATATCGATTTAGTGATGAAGTTTGAGAAAGAGTTTGATCAAAGCACAGTCAAAGCTAAATGATGAACGTCTTGCCAAGCGGATCGGCTATCAGTTTAAACAGGCTGATTTGCTGAAACTGGCATTGACCCATCGTTCAGTCAGTCATAAACACAACTACGAGCGCCTGGAATTTCTGGGCGATTCGCTTTTAGGGATGATCATTGCCAATTATCTCTTCACTGCTTATCCACACGAAAATGAAGGCCGTTTAACGCGTATGCGTGCCACTCTGGTTCGTCAGGAAGCATTAGGAAAAATCGCCAATGATTTAAAGCTGAGCCAGAATTTAATTCTCAGTACCGGTGAATTGAAATCTGGTGGTCATCATCGTGAGTCTATACTAGCAGATACGGTAGAAGCCATTATTGGTGCGATCTATGTCGATTGCGGTGATCTCACCGTGTTAGAGCCGATTGTGTTAAAATGGTACGAACCGTATTTAGACCATATTGAGCCGACCGATCAGCTTAAAGACCCTAAATCTCGCTTACAAGAGTATTTACAAGCACGTAAGAAACCTCTCCCAGTTTACGAGGTTGTAGATATTCAAGGGGATGCCCCAAACCAGCATTTCAAAGTGGAGTGCCGGATTGAAGACTTACCTATCCTGATCGGCGAGGGTTCAAGTCGCCGTTTCGCTGAACAAGCAGTTGCAGCAGAAATTTTAAAACTATTGGAGCATAAGTCTTAATGACTACTCATTCCGATCACATCGATGCTGATCACGAGTCGCAAAGCGACAGCAATGACTTAATTAGTCAATTTTTTAGCGAACAAGGCACTGAAATCCCTTCGGATTACCGCAGTGGTTTTGTTGCGATTGTTGGTCGTCCAAACGTGGGTAAATCAACCTTGATGAACCATATTTTGGGACAGAAACTTTCGATTACTTCACGTAAGCCACAAACCACACGTCACAAGATTGTGGGCATTGATTCACGTGAGAAATCTCAGGCAGTATTTGTGGATACTCCAGGGATGCACAAGAAAGAAGTACGTGCCATCAATAAAATGATGAACCGCGCTGCACACTCTGCACTACGGGATGTAAACCTAGTTTTATTTGTTGTTGATGCAGATAAGTGGACGCCAAACGACGACCTGGTTTTGGAAAAGCTGAAAAATGCGGATATGCCGGTCATTCTAGTGATCAATAAGATTGATACACTAGAAAATAAAAACCATGCATTACCTTTGATTCAAGAACGTGCCAAGCTGATGAACTTTGCTGAAATCGTACCGGTTTCTGCGCTTCGTGGTGCTAACCTTGAGCATCTGCGTACAACGATTGCGAATTATCTGCCGTTCCAGCCACCGTTATATTCACTGGATCAGCTGACTGACCGTTCAGAGCGTTTCCTGGCATCTGAAATTATCCGTGAAAAGATCATGCGTCAGTTGGGCGAAGAGCTGCCATACGACTTAACTGTTCAGATCGAATCCTTTAAAACGGAAGAGCCGACCCTGAATGAGAAAACCGGTCGCATGAAACCGGCATGTACCTATATTGATGCGACGATTTTTGTTGATCGCCCTGGCCAGAAAGCCATTGTGATTGGTGAAAAAGGCTCCAAGCTGAAAAAAATCGGTATGGATGCACGTGTCGATATGGAAAAGATGTTCGAACAGAAAATCATGCTAACGCTTTGGGTGAAAGTCAAAGGCGGCTGGTCTGATGATGAGCGAGCCCTGAAAAGTCTAGGTTATAGCGACATTTAAATTGGATAGGAACGGATCATGATGAAATTTCTGGTAGTCATTGCATGTGTTTTATTTTTGCAGGGCTGTATTCATAAAGTAGTGACCGTTCCTGCCAAAGTTGCCTATAAAACCACAAAGTACGCGGTCAAAGGGACCGCGGCTGTTGTGGGTGCCGCCATTCCCGATGGGGATGACGAAGAAGACGAGAAAAAATCAAAAAAGAATAAAGACTAAAGAAGTAGCCTATGCGTAATGAAGTGCTGCATGGATACTTGATTCATCATCGTAAATATCGCGATCGCAGTCATATTGTGCATTTATTTACCCAGGAATATGGCCGTATTGACGGGATACTGAGACAAAATCCTCCACCACAATATCAACCCATCAGCTTGCTAGCCTCTGGCAAATCTGAACTCAAAAACTTCACCAAATTAGAAATTGTTAATCAGCCGATCTTTTTTTTTGGCGATGCCTTCTTTTCTGGCTTTTATCTAAATGAAATCCTGTTGCGTTTATGTCCGCTTGAAGTGCAAATGCCGCTGACCTTTGCCAAATATGGCGAAACGTTGAATGCCTTGCAAAAACTCTCCGATCAGGAAAATCCCAATACTTATTTAAAACAGGTTCTGCGTCAGTTTGAACATATCTTATTAGAAGAACTGGGCTATGAACTGGATTTTTCGGTTGATGCCAATCAGGCACCAATCAATCCCTTGCAACATTACTATTTTCAGTTGAATGAAGGTTTTATGCCTTCGGCCAAGGCCTTGCGCTCAACCATGTCGGGCCAGCAGATTTTAACAATGCAGCACTATGAAAAGGGTAGGGATTTTAATCCAGAACAGTTACAATTACTGACGAAGCTATATCGACAGGTGATCACTGCTTTGCTTGGTGACCGACCACTGAAAAGTCGACAGTTGTGGATCCAAAATTCTCAATCTCAATCGTAGTTAGGAAAATATTATGGCTGCATTACTTGGTGTCAATATTGACCATGTCGCAACTTTAAGACAAGCACGTGGTACGACGTACCCAGACCCAGTCAATGCTGCATTGATCTGCGAACAGGCGGGTGCAGAGGGCATTACCTTGCATTTACGTGAAGACCGTCGTCATATCCAGGATGATGATGTACGTCGTATGCGTCCGGTATTGACCACGCATATGAATCTGGAAATGGCTGTGACTGATGAAATGGTGGCTTTTGCTAAAGAAATTCAGCCGCATCATGTCTGTTTTGTGCCTGAAAAACGTCAGGAAGTCACTACTGAAGGCGGTCTGGATGTGGTTGGTCATTTTGAAGATGTGAAAAAAGCCACTCAAGAACTGACTGCGATTGGCTGTGATGTGTCACTATTTATTGATGCTGACTTTGCCCAGATTGATGCTGCGGTCGCGTGTGGTGCGCCGACGATTGAGATTCACACAGGCGCCTATGCCGATGCAGAAACTCCAGAAGCGCAACAAGCGGAACTTGAACGCATTGTGAAAGGCGCTGAATATGCTGCTTCTAAAGGTCTGGTGGTGAATGCAGGTCATGGTCTGAATATGGATAATGTCACTCCAATTGCTGCAATTCCTCAAATTCATGAATTAAATATTGGTCACTCGATTATTGCAGATGCAGTTTTTGTTGGTTTAGCGCAAGCGGTTCAACAAATGAAGGCTGCAATTAAAGCTGCGCGTTAAGATTGCAAGAAACATATGTCAAATATTGATTATGATGAACTGATGAAGCCTGTCATTGGCTTCCTGGGTTGTGAAACACCAAAAGCCTGGCTCGATGAGGCATTACAGAATCTGGAGATCCTGATGCAGGATCATGCTAACTGTGAGAAGAAAGCAGCCAGTACAGCAATGAACCTGATGTTCCGCTATAGCTTCTTTGTAGATTTACAGGTGAAACTGGCGCAACTGGTACGTGAAGAAATGCTGCACTATGAACAGGTGCTGGAATTCATGAATAAGCGTGGCCAGCAATGGATTGGTCTCAGTGCAGGGCGTTATGCGGGTGGTTTGCGTAAGGAAATCCGGACCTATGAACCAGAAGCATTAATTGATGTGCTGGTGATTGGTGCTTTTGTAGAAGCACGCTCTTGTGAGCGTTTCTATGCGCTTGCTCCGCTGGTGGATGACGAGTTAGGACGCTATTACCGTTACTTGCTCAAATCTGAATCTCGCCATTTTGAGGACTACTTGGCCTTAGCTTTGGATGTGGCTAAAACTGCAAAATTGAAAAATCCAAAAGAAGATATTCAGGCGCGTATTGAACATATTCGTGAAGTAGAAAAGAATCTGATTCTCAGTCCAGATGAGATGTTCCGCTTCCATAGTGGTGTACCAGTAAAAGCTGCTTAAAGCATCCTTAAAAAAAATCCTCCAAAATGGGGGATTTTTTATATCTATCGAAAGTATAGCTCAGTGTCTTTTAAGTTTAAAAAAATAGCCTAAGCAATTTTAAATGTCTACTATTACTGTGTGGATTTAAAGGCAACTCTACTTAGGGATATATTAAATATTAAATATTAATTGTTAAAAAAATGTACGAGTTAAAAATAAAATCCTTCATATCTGATGGAAGTATGGTTATCAATCACGATCATTCTAATTTCATGGAGGAAAGAGAAGGGGGAGATGAAAAGTTTTTATGTGAATAAAGCTTAAAGCAATAAAAAAAGCCCAAGTCTAAAATGCTTGGGCTTTCTTGAATTTGGCTCTCCCACCTGGGCTCGAACCAGGGACCTGCGGATTAACAGTCCGTCGCTCTACCGACTGAGCTATGGGAGAATCTGAATGCGATTATAGAGGGATTTTGACAGGGGTCAAGCAAAAACTTCTATATTTATTGCAAATATAGTTTGTCTGATTTTAATTTAGACAATCAAATTTAAAATTCAAAAAAAGCTTGTCAGCGCATAAGCGAATTGCTAAATTGAAAATATAAAGTCGTTTGACCAGATGGTCAAACAGTGTGGATTTAAACCTACTTGCCAGCACAAAAATGGCTAAACCGGAGAAAGCGAATGAATACGCTCACTATCCCTCAAATTTTCGCCCAACTATCTTTCTATCAAGAAAACTACCTTGATATTATTCAAGATTTTACCCAATATTTTACTTCTGTTCATGGCGCTGAAATCCGTTTATGGCCCTTAGCTGCAAAACAGTTGTATTTGGGTGACTTGTTACAATTGTGGTTTGCAGAAAAATGGCTGGTTGAGAAGGAACGCCAATTTAGCTTTGAAATATTCCTGAATGCGCCTGAAATACAGCCAAAAGATCTGTTTATTTATGCTATTTCGGGCAATCTCATTACGGGTTCAAATCAGTCTAAAGTTTGGCAGACATCTACTGCACAGACTCAAGAATTAAGTCTGGCGAATGTCTCTAGACATTATTTTGAGTATCAGGCTTTGACTCAACCAAAAGCTGTTCAAGCACCACAGGCGAAGTGGGGTATGCTTTAAGCCTTTCTTAAACTAGAAGTTTTTAACGAAAAATCATACAGGTGGCTGTTGCATGAGCATAAAGCTTACCATCTTCATCGATAATTTTTCCTTCTGAGATTGCAAGATTTTTGCTGGTATTAATGAGTTGACCAATAGCCGTCAATGGTCTGTTTTGGGGAATGGGGCGACACATTTTAATATTGAGATCAATCGTGCCATATCCTGCGCCTGCTTCTAAAACGGTATGAATTGCACAGCCTGTTACGGTGTCCAGTACTGTTGCAGCAAAGCCCCCGTGTACACCGCCTAAAGGATTTAAATGGTGTTGATCTGCCTGCACCTCAAACGTGACCTGACCACTTTCAATTAAAGTAGGTTTCATGGGAATGGTTGTTGCCATATAAGGCATCGGCAGGTTGCCATTACACATTTCTTGCATAATCTGTAAACCTGCTCTGTACACGACAAAAATAGATAACTCATTGAAATAATGTCACAATAATTGTTTTCTAACGACGAATACTATGACACATCTCAATGAGTTATATCTTATCTTAAACAAATATCTAAAATGGAACA
>NZ_PQLP01000024.1:0-44338 GCF_002918965.1 Acinetobacter sp. ACNIH3
TCTTGAATTTGCTGCCAGATATCATCGGTAAGAAGAGTACGTGCCATTGAAAATATAGAAATAAAAATAACTCAAAGGAGGATTTTAAGTATTTAAAACCAATTCTTCAAATGAGGACACGCCCTAGTATCATCAATTAGTTTTTGTTGATGTGGTACAGCAATCATTTCCCTTCCAGTTCATTATAAGACAACATAAGTGGAAAAGCGGCTACTGATTGAGAGATAGTCGCTTTATTCTTTCTATGGGTTTCGACTTTAGCTAAACGCTTTTGAAAGTCTTTTAATACCTTAGCTATTATCGGTATGACCGCAGTTAGCGGACTGCTTCTGATCATTTCTTTTTGGCTGCACTAAGAAGAGGGCTGGGCGCAATACAGCTCGTACAGCTTTTGCATCAGGCTCAAGACCTTGGGGTCACTCAGACGATAGAAAATCTGTTTACCCTCACGTCGGGTGCCAACCATGTCGGCCTTACGCAGTACAGTCAGCTGTTGTGAAAGTGTAGGTTGATGAATATCGGTAGATTCTTCAATTTCCTGAACATTCATTTCCCCGTCAACCAGAACACATAAGATTTTCAGACGATCAGGATTGGCTAAAACTTTCAGGCATTGGCTGACGAAATCGACCTGTGAAAAATCAATTTTGGCATTTGCAGCAATCATATCCATAGATGTCCTCGAAACCTTTGATGTAGCCCGTGCAGTTTACACAATTTACCATAAAACTGTTTGATTATTATTTTTTATTATATAATATAAAAAAGTATATTGTATAGGGATTGATTCATCATGCATGACTTCCTCATCGCATTTATTGGCGGTTTAATGCTCGGACTTTCAGTGTTCGGCTATCTGTACGTCAATGGCCGTATTGCAGGAATCAGTGGTTTGGTTGGGCAGGTATTAAACCCAAAAACCGTATTTAAAACGCCTGCGATCTGGTTTTTATCAGGCTTGATCATCACACCGTTTATTTATGGTCTGTTTGTACAACCTGAAATCGAATTGAATGCCAGCCCATTGATGATGATTGTGGCAGGTCTGCTGGTAGGCTTCGGGACACGTTTGGGGTCGGGCTGTACCAGCGGTCACGGAATTTGTGGCATTAGTCGCCTGTCTAAGCGTTCTATTGTCGCAACCATGACTTTCATGTTTGCAGGTTTTGTCACCGTTTATATTATCCGTCATATCACAGGAGCATTCTAAAATGAAAAATGTGTTTGCCTTTTTATTTGGTGCGCTGTTCTCTGTGGGTCTGATGGTGTCGGGCATGTTCAACCCTGAAAAAGTACTCGACTTTCTGGATCTGTTTGGTGATTGGGATGCCAGTTTGGCCTTTGTGATGATGGGCGCGATTCTGGTAGCCTTTATTCCTTTCCAGAAAGCATTACGTACGGCGCAACCGAAAACAGTATTTAATGAGCCTATTGATTTTCCTAACAATAATCAGATAGATAAGAAACTGATTACAGGCGCGGTTTTATTTGGTGCAGGTTGGGGGATTGCGGGCATCTGTCCGGCGCCAAGTTTCACCTTGATCGGTTTGGGCCACTATCAAGTGCTCTATTTTATTGTCGCAATGCTGGTGGGTGTATGGATTCACCGTAAATGGTCAGGAGTTTAACGATGTCAAACTTACCTATAGTAAAAGATTTTTTTCACGAAGATACCAATACCTTCAGTTATGTTGTACGTGATCCTGCGACTAAGGCCTGCGCCATTATTGATAGCGTTCTGGATTATGATCCGGCATCAGCAAGTACATCCACTATTCCTGCCGATAAAATTATTGCCTATATTAAAGAGCAGGGTTTAACGGTCGAGTGGATTCTGGAAACCCATGTCCATGCTGATCATTTAACTGCAGCACAATATCTCAAAGCTGAGTTAGGTGGCAAGATCGCCATGAGCGAGAAAATTGGTATTGTTCAGGAAACTTTTGGCGCGATTTATCATCTGGATATTAAACAATGGAATGCCCAGCAGCTCTTTGATTACTTATTTGAAGATCATGAGTCGTTTCAAATCGGAACATTGAAAGCCTATAACATTCCAACACCGGGACATACGCCTGCTTGTCTGAGTTATGTGGTTGGTGATGCGGTTTTTGTGGGTGATACCCTGTTTATGCCAGATTATGGTACAGCACGTTGTGACTTTCCGCGAGGCAATGCAGAACAGCTGTATGATTCGGTACAAAGCCTGTTTCAGTTGCCAGAAGATACCCGGGTCTTTTTATGTCATGACTATTTGCCTGAAACACGTGAATCATATGTATGTGAATCTGATATCCAGACGCAGAAAACGCAGAACATCCATATTCATCAGGGAATCAGCAAAAATGAATTTACTCAGATGCGAAATCAGCGGGATTCAGGACTCAGTATGCCTAAGCTGATTCTACCGGCGATTCAGATCAATATGAAAGCAGGACAGTTTCCTGAGCCTGAAGCCAATGGTGTGTCTTATTTAAAATTGCCATTGAATTATTTTAAGTAATTTTGAGTGGTTGTTTTAATTGGGGGTTAATACAGAAGTATCGGTTTAGAGCTGAACTGGTAAAAGATGAGTTAATAAAAAAACCGGCTTCGGCCGGTTTTTTTATTAAAGGTAAATCTTCAAAATATCAGTGAGTTATTATGGTATTTTTTGTATGGGGTTTGATGAAAATTTATAAACTTCCTGAGTATTTAAACATTAAATAAAGAGCTTTTAATGACGACAATATTATTGTTTGACTTCAATTTTCACTAACGCCAAAGCAATCCTGTCCACATGCTGATAAGCTGGTTGTTCTAATTCTTCTCCAAAGATGTCCGGGTCAATCTCTTCATAAGACCAGCTGATATTTTTATACTGCCTCATTAAGTTTTCTAAATGCGCTAAAAAACGATTGCCATCCTGAGTGACGGTAACGCCTGTATATAAGAATATACATCCCCGTGGATTAAGATGCTGGATACCTTCTTTAATGATGCGAAAAGAGAGAGCATTGCCATCTAGCTCATCACCACCATGCCGGTATTGACGTTGATGCGGGTCGATTAAATAGGGGGGATTGGCAAAAATCAGGTCAAACTGACCTTGCAGATTTGCAAATAAATCACTCTGTACCGGATGGATTTTTTTTAAACCAGCAAAGTCGATATTCATTTGACTATATAACAGGGCTTTCGGATTAAGATCCGCGACAATCAGCTCATCATAATCTGGAAAATATTTTGCGATACTGACGGCAGCTGCCGAAGTACCACAACATAATTCAACCGCGCGTTTCAATGGATCAGATCGGCTAGTTAAATATTGCTTCAAGTGATAGGCAAAACGATAAGTATCTGGGCCAAAAAATACGGCATCCTGTTCTATGGTCGGAAAGGCAGAGTGAATAAATAACGCATTGTTAAGAGAAGCTACCCGTACCTGACTTAAATATAAGTTTTCCTGAATTTTGAGAAGCTGATGTTCTTCAAGTATGGAAAAAAGCGCAGGATCAAGATCTGTTTTTTTAAATCCAAGATTCCAGCCAAATATATCCTTGAGCGTAATTTCTTTATTTAAATCATTTTGTTTACGATCCAGAATCCGTTGATGAGAAAGTGGGGTAATTGCAATAAATTGATAGTCTTGCTGTTTTAAGAAATTCAATAAATAAAGTAAAGCCTGCTGTTGGCTGGTTTTTATATCTAAGATCTGGTTCATAAGGATTTGCTCTTCTGATTCTTAGAAAATATCAAGTAATCCATCTGTTGTGCTCATAATAAAAAATGACTCGAAGGATAGCCATAAGAATAGGTTGAGTTTCTTCGTACGTGATAGCCAGGTACTTAAAATGAATAAGCTTAATCATCGCTGAAAATGATAAATACTTGGGTAAAGAAGTGCTGTGGATTGGTATTATTTATTTTTATCTGCAATCTTGCATAGAGAGAAATAAATTCACGATATAAAAATGAAGGCTATTCACCTTACAGATGAATAGCCTTTTAGAACTAAAATTGATAAAAGTCTTGGTCTTTGACTTCCGGCAAATCAAACCAGATTACTTGAGCATCATCCAGAGCTGTCATATCCACTACATCTAGGAAAGCGATTGCATCACCTGCATTTAAGGTGTATTCGGCAATCTGTACTGAACCTGAAATCACATGCACATAGTTAATATGCTGAGTGGCTTTGATTGCTAAAGCCTGATCTTTTTTGATCACTGCGGTTTTCACTTCAGCATTCTGGCGAATATGCATCGGTGCGTTATCATTTGGTCCACAAATGAGATGCCACTGGTTAGGTTGTTCACGTGGATCCAGCTTAATTTGCTGATAGTTCGGTTGTGCATCATGTTCGTTTGGAATGATCCAGATTTGTAGCAAATGGACCTGTTCATCACCCTGGTTCATTTCACTATGGCGAACACCTGTACCGGCACTCATCAGTTGCCACTCACCCGCAGAAATCCCGCCGTGATTGCCCATGCTGTCCTGATGGGTAATCGTACCTTTAAGTACACAGGTCAAGATTTCCATATTGTCGTGTGGGTGTCGACCAAAGCCTTGGTGACCATCGATCAAGTCGTCATTAATCACACGCAGTGCGCTGATACCCATATATTTAGGGTTATACCAGTTACCAAATGAAAAGCTGTGTTTAGATTCCAGCCAGCCCATTTTGACATGACCACGGTTTTCGCTTTTATGCAGGAAAGCATCCATTTTTCATCTCATCTATTTTTTTAACATGATCCTATCTTAGCGTTGTATTTATTTTATAAAAAGCCTATCCATGCGACAGATCATTGCAGTTTTGCAACGATCTGAATTTTATTGAAGCATAAAAAAGCCCACTCGAAAGCGGGCATTTTTTATATAGAACTGATTATTCCAGGAAGCGGACAGTTACACCGGACTTCACTTTACGGCCAAGGTCATTGGCATCCCAGTTGGTCAGACGGATACAACCGTGTGAATAAGACTTGGAAATCATCGATGGATTCGGCGTACCATGAATACCAAATGATTTCTTGCTCAGACCAATCCAGATATTACCGACTGGTCCATTTGGGCCAGGTGGTAAGGAAAGCGGTTTGGTGTTATTACCTTGAACAAAGTTAGAAGGTGAATAGCTATAATACGGGTTACGCGCCACACCTGTTACTTTATAAGTACCTGTTGGAGAAGGCGTGCTGGTATTACCAATACTTGCCGGGAAAGAGGCAATCATTTTATTTTTGCTGTTAAACAGATACAGCTGTTTGGCACCCTTGTGCGCTACAATCAAATGAATGTCTTCTGGCAGGTTGTTACGGACATTGGCAACCAGAAGTTTCTGGCCTGCTTTGCTGAAGTTTGCTCCCGGATTGAGCTGTTTCAGGAACGCTTCATCCATGTGGAATTTTTCAGCAAGCATTTCCGACATGCTGGTGTAGTACAGACCAGGCATTTTAGCCTGTAGCGCATAATCAGATGGAATTGATTTTGCCAAAGGTACTTTCAGATCTTCTGCTGAAATGGTGTATTCAACAAATGCAGGCTTAGATGCTTGCAATTCTATCAGCTTATCCCAGGTTTCTTTGGTCAATGTACCAGTCGGCTTGATACCATTCATTTGCTGGAAAGAAGCCAGTGCTTTCAGGGTATTTTTACCACTGGTTCCATCAATTGCACCTGGCGAAGCATGAGCATTGTTCAACATGACATGTGCACGTGCGTAAACAGGGAACTGACCTTTACCGATGTCTTCATACCATTCAGCATTATTCAGACCATCTAGCGTCCAAGAGGCTTTATTGGCATGAGCAGACGTACTTTTAGCGGCTGCTGTTGGGGCAGCACCGATATCCGCATTTTGATCTTCAGCTGCCTGCAGGCCATCCAGGGTCTCAGAAGCCTGAGTAAGATCGCTTTGTTCCTGAGCTGAAATAGGCGTATCTGTAGATTTGGCTGCTGATGCTTCTGTAGCAAGCGGATCGATCGGGTCTTGAACCGTAACATCGGTCGCTACTTTTTTGGGATTTAATGGCTGTTCAGTAGCAGAAGCAGCGAAGGCAGTACCTGCAATAATGCAACTTAAACTCATTGCGAGCATTGTGCGAACGAACATGTAATTCAACCTAATTATTCATAAACTATTTAAATAACGTAATAAGTATTACAGAAAAACTATGGAGATGCAGTAGTTGTTTTGTGACACCCTTAATTCTTCACTTATGATGATCGATTTTTAAAGTAATGTGAAGTTATTAAAAATGGAGGCTTTTTGCTATGATGTCCTGAATGTCAAAGATTGATGGTAATGTGAATGACGACCTTAAAAAATGATCGTTTTCTGCGTGCATTGTTGCGTGAACCTGTAGATACCACACCCGTATGGATGATGCGCCAGGCAGGCCGTTATTTACCAGAATACCGTGAAACACGCGCCAAGGCAGGGGATTTTCTGTCTCTTTGCAAGAATACTGAATTTGCCTGTGAAGTGACCTTGCAGCCGCTGCGCCGTTATGAACTTGATGCTGCCATTTTATTTTCGGACATTTTGACTGTGCCGGATGCATTAGGTCTGGGACTGTATTTTGAAGCCGGTGAAGGTCCTAAGTTTCATAAAACTGTACGTACCGAGCAGGATGTAGCGAATCTGCCAGCATTTAATGCCAAATCAGATCTGGACTATGTCATGAACGCGGTTACTACGATCCGTTTAGCATTGGGTGGACAAGTCCCCTTAATTGGCTTCTCGGGCAGTCCATGGACACTGGCAACTTATATGGTTGAAGGCGGTTCCAGCAAGGATTTCCGTTTTACCAAACAAATGATGTATGCACAGCCTGAAGTGCTGCATGCATTACTTACACGTCTGGCAGATGCAGTCACGGATTACCTGAATGCCCAGATTGATGCGGGTGCTCAGGCAGTACAGATTTTTGATAGTTGGGGTGGTGCACTAGCGCATCGTGAATATATCGAATTTTCACTGAATTATATGCAAAAAATTGTTGCAGGTTTACAGCGTGAAAAAGATGGCCGCAAGATCCCTGTGATCCTGTTTACCAAAGGTGGTGGTCAATGGCTTGAGCCCATGGTCGCAACAGGTGCAGATGCTTTTGGCCTGGACTGGACTACACCGTTGAATGTTGCCCGTCAGGCTGTTGCTGGTCGTGCAGCACTACAAGGCAACCTTGATCCGGCAACCTTATATGCTTCTCCAGAAGCAATTGCCAAAGCCACTAAACTTATGCTGGATGATGCCTATGCCAATGGTGAAAAGACCGGTTATGTGGCAAATCTTGGACATGGCATTACACAATGGGTAGATCCAGCCCATCCTAAAGCGTTTATTGATACCGTGCATGAGTACAGCGCTAAATATCTTTAGGATGTAAACCTTGATCTACCTACTCAAATCAGGGTTTGAATTTTCTTATAAGGCAGCATCGGCTGCCTTATTTGGGATCTTACTCCTGCTGGCTTTTGCTTTTAGCGCTTCAATGGGGGGTGAACTGTTTTACGGCTTCTACCGTTATGACTATCTTCTATTTTATGCTCTGGTCATTCAGGTCATTCTATTATATGCCAAATTAGAATCCTGGGCAGAAGCCAGAGTCATTGCGCTATTTCATATTCTGGCGATGGTGATGGAAATTTTTCTAACCCATCCTGCGATTGCTTCCTGGCATTATCCACAACCCGCCATTTTCAAGATCTTAACCGTCCCGTTGTTTGCCGGTTTTATGTATTCTGCGGTTGGCAGTTTTTTTGCGCGTTCATTACGTCTGTTTCAGGTCTCTTTTAATCACTTGCCTGGTTTTGCCAACATGATGGCACTGGCCGTGTTGTCCTATATTAACTTCATGAGCAAGTTCTTTATTCCAGACTATCGTATTCTTCTCTTTATCTGGAGCGCGCTGATCTTCTGGAAAACTCAAATCCGCTTTCAGCTGAACCGGCATTCCTTTCAGTTGCCGATGTTACCGGTCCTGGCTTTACTGGCCTTTATTATCTGGATTGCAGAGAATATCAGTACCTTTTACCAGATCTGGCTCTATCCAAGTCAGGTAGAAAAATGGCATATGGTCGGCTGGGCAAAATTAGGTTCCTGGTACTTGTTATTATTGCTCAGTCTGGTGCTGGTGATGAAGATTTTAGGGGTACGTGATTCTAGAGGAAATTGGCAGTTAAAAGCTTCTTCATAAAATTAATGTTTTCTTTGGTTAACATGGACGTTTTTGACATTGCGTATCGATCAGCTTCCAGCTAATCTGCTTAATGTGTAATATAAATTACATAATTATATCAATAACAAAGATGCAGAGAATAACCGGAGAATAAGTATGTTGAAAAAAATTATGCTCGCAGCAGTATTAGCGACTGGTTCGAGCCTGGCGATGGCTGACAATGATGTTGGTTGTGGTGTCGGTAGTCAGGTGTGGGCAGGTCAGTCAGGCATTATTCCTAAACTGCTTGCTGGTACTACAAACGTTCTGTTTACTAACCAATGGCTCGGGATTACTTTCGGTACTTTGGGTTGTAGCCAGGGAGGAACAGTCACTGCACAAGTTGTGACGTTTACCAATGAAAATGCGGAAGCATTGGCACGCGATATGGCTGTTGGCGAAGGTGAAAGCCTGAATGTACTTGCAGAATTGCTGAATATTAAATCTGAAGATAAAGCACGCTTCTTTACTTTATCCAAGCAGAATTTCTCTGAAATCTATTCAGAAGAAAATCAAAATACTTTACAGGTGTTGAGTTCATTACAAAACGTGATGGCTAAAGATGAAGTGTTAAAATCTTACATCTAACGGATCCTTAAAAAACCCTGCTACTGGCAGGGTTTTCTTATGATTATAAAAACCCAAGAATACGTTGACTGAATGAAATATGCCTTTTTACTCATAGCTTTGCTATCGAGTCCCGTAAGTTTTGCCACGACCATTTCCCCGGATATTCAGCCTTATCTTGATCAGGCGATACAGAAGCAGCTGTATCAGGCGGAAACCTGGCAGCGTTTAATGTATGCCAATAGCAAAGGACAAAGTGAGGTCAGCTACGCTGGTTATTTTCTGGCAGAGCAGGGAGGAAGTAACCTGCAACAGGAAATGCAGCAGAATATACAGGCATTATTTTTAGCAGCTGCCCCCAACCAGTCCGTGCGCTGCAAGTTTCCCGCACGTAGTCACTGGCTCATGCAGCAGTTAAATATCTCTGAGCAGCAATTGCCTGAGCTAAGTTGCCCTGATCTTGAACGCTGGATTGGGGAGGTTAAGCCTTATAAAGCTACCCTGATTTATGCGACAGATTTTATGGGGAATCCGAGCTCAATGTTTGGGCATACTTTGCTGCGTCTGGACCCTAAAGACCAGCAGGAACTGAAGCTGATTTCTTATGCAGTCAATTATGCAGCGACCGTAGACAGTAATGATAACTGGTCCTTTGCCTGGAAAGGCCTAACCGGACAATATCCGGGTGAATATTCACTGATGCCTTATTATCGTAAGGTCAAAGAATATGGCGATTTTGAAAGCCGGGATTTATGGGAATATGAACTTAATTTGACGCCTGAAGAAACCACTTTTCTGGTACAGCATCTGTGGGAAATGCAACAGGTCAATTTCCCTTATTATTTTATTAATGATAATTGTTCATATCGTCTCTTAGGTCTGCTCGACTTAGTCCGACCTGGACTGAATCTGCAAAAACAGTTCGGTACGACCGCTATTCCGGTAGAAACCCTAAAAGTTGTAGAGCAGCAGGGGCTGATTCGGGAAAAAATCTATCGACCAGCCCTCGAAACTCAGTTGCTGGCTCAATCTCGCCAGCATGGTAAAGTTCTGGCAAAAACTGCACATCAGGTCGCTTATGCAGAAACTGCTAAGATGTCTGAGATCTTGCACAACTATCCTGCTGAAGATCAGGCCAAGATACTGGAAATGGCTTATGATCATTTATATCTGGATTTTCTGCGTCAGGAAGTAGATGAAGCATTTGCCCAACCACGCTTTCGCAAGTTATTGGGATTAAGAAGCCAGCTGGCCATAGAGAAACAGCGTCAGCAGCCAGAAATTCCAAAAATAGATCCGACACAAAGCCATCATGCACGTAATTTCGTATTTAAGGCTGGACAGGTACAGGATCAAACTGCGATTCAGTTAGGTTTCCGTCAGGCTTATCATGATCTGATGGATCCACAAGGCGGATTACGCACAGGCACTCAATTATTATTCCTCGATGGTGCACTGCAATACCGTGATGATCGTATCAAACTGGAACATCTGGACCTGTTAACAGTTAATTCTTATAACCCGATTCATGCATTTAAAGCACCGTTATCTTGGGGCTTTAATTTAGGCTGGAAACAGGAAGCACTAGATCAGCATGGCCAGTTTAGTACCGAGCAGCAGCATGGTGTAGCCAATTTTCAGGTTCAGGGTGGCTATAGCTGGGCAAATGAAGCACGTGAACATCTCTGCTATGTGCAGCTACAAAATCATGTACAGGCCGGAAAAGCGCTAGACAAAGGATGGCGTATCGGTATGGGGCCAACGGTGGGTTGTCAGAATATCTGGACGGATCAGATCAATAGTCTGGTACAGGTGGAACTGCCGTATTGGGAAGACTCCCATCAGTGGCAGCTGAAATTAAAAAGCCAGTTGCAATATGCATGGAATGCACAAAATGCCATTCGGGCGGGCTGGGAATATCAGCAACAGGAATCGAAAGACTGGGAAAAATGGAGTCTGGGCTTAGTCCATTATTTTTAATTTGGCTAACATAACCTCGAATATTGAGTAAATGAAGTTTATAGATCAAATGACTTATATTTGAATGTTTAAAATAAATTCATGTTCGGAGACTTCTACCGATATTATCAAAGATTGTATTCAGTAATTGGGTTAAAATGCCTGAATATTGTTGTATTTTTCACATAATATCACTGCGAATCGCAAAGTATCGGGAAAAGTTATATGAATAATGAGTGTATGGCTATGCTGGCGGAGCAGTGGAAGCAGATCTGTCAAAATTATTCATCGGATGATTTGCTACACGCATTTCAGTTTATTCAAGACCACTCTTTGGTACTGGTAGAAGAATTCTATAAAAATATGCTTCTGGAAAAAGAAGCATCTCAATATTTTACTGATGAGCTGATTCAGCAGCGTTTACGAGATACTTTACATCAATGGCTTTCAGAAAGTTTTAGTGTGGCGCTGAATAAGCGTTATGCAGAGGCCGTGCAAAAACAGAATATCGTTGGACATGTGCATGCACGCGTCGGGATTCCATCCTGGCTGATTATGCGTGGTGTACGAGAAATTCAGCGCAAAATATTTGAATTGCTAAGTTTAAATCCGCAGCCAAACATGCTTACTACCTGTAGTTATATTATACAAATCATGGGGTTTGCCACAGAAATTATGTGTCGTTCCTATGAGGCGAAATCAGTTCAGAATCAGGAAATGAAGCACAGTTACCGGGTATTTTCTGCAATGCAGGATGTCGCGGTACAAAAAGATAAGCAGCGCAGTTCATTGCTGGATTGGGAAAATGAGCTGATGTTCAAGGTCTTTTCTGGCACTACAGGCATTAGACATCAAATGCTGTCCAAGTCAGAATTTGGCTTATGGTTTATTCATAAGGCGTCTTATGCTTTTACCGGTTCTGATCAGGTCGATTTAATTATCGAGCGAATTTATCAGATCGATACGCTAAATCAGGCAGTACTGGAATGTACTGAAAAAGATCAGATGCTGAATCTGATTCAGAGTATTCGTGACTTAAACCGTGAAATACAGCACCTGGTCGATCAATTATTTCAGGTTGCAGATTACATCGAATCTGGAAATGACTCGTTAACCCAGTTATTGAATCGTCGTTATTTAAATACCATTATTTCACGTGAAATTAACTTTTCTCGTGATAACCAAACACCATTATCCTTGCTAGCGATTGATGCCGATTTCTTCAAAGCCATTAATGATAAATATGGTCATGCAGCTGGCGATCTGGCCTTAAAGTTTATTGCTGATGCCTTACAGAAATATATTCAGGGTAGTGACTATGCATTCCGTGTCGGTGGTGAGGAATTCCTGCTGCTGCTGGTCGATACCGATCAACGCCGTGCCATGAATATTGCAGAAAATATCCGTAAATTTATTGAAGAAGGCATAATCACGACTGCACAGGGTATTCAGTTCAAGTTTAGCGTGAGTATTGGCTGTGTGATTTATGATGGTCATCCGGATTACCAGAAGTTCCTAGATACTGCCGATACAGCTTTATATGCAGCAAAAAATACTGGTCGTAATCGGGTGTATCTGGCAAAAAATGACCCGGATACACGAGTATTGAATACACCATCACTGACCTAAATTATTGATGTGATTGCAGCGATTCAATCCAGTCTTTAAATTTCTGTTTTTGCTTAATATACTCGGGATGCAGTTTGGCTTCATCCCATTTTTGTTTAAAAATACGTGCTGCGGCAGCTTTAACGGGATCTTCTCGCTGACGAGGCAATTCGTCTCTGCCGTGAGCGCCGCTCAATCCTTTTTTGTCATCTGGTACCGGACCGTCATATTTTTTACCGCCTTTATGATTGGCATAGCGGCGGGCACGGGTATAGCCCATCTGCAAGAATTTACGTGCCATATCCGCACCAATAAAATCTTCTTTTTCCAGATAATCTATAAACATGGCATAAATCTTAGTGCTGCTTGCTTGAGCCTTCTCTTCATCGGCAAAACGCCAATGTGGCAAAATTTCCGATTTATATGGTTCAACTGAAAGCACACCCTGTTCACCACGTCCAATCCGGTACAATTCAGGTCGTTTTCTAAAATCAATTTTTTCAAAATCCAGTGAGTAATCAAAACTGGTCGACGCCACCCGCGGGGTTTTACGGGGAATATTTTTTGAAGTCTTCTTAGTCGTCATATTTTCTTCCTGTGTATCTATATTTCCCTATAATAATAAAAGCCTGTCTGTACTTTTGAAGTCCATGATTTTTAGAAAGATGTATGTATTTTTATTAAGTGCTTATAGGCCATTAGATGATAAGGAATAATGTAGGATGGAATAGCGCTAAAGCGGGTAGTGATGCTGTAATGAATTGTAGAAGTAGAATTTATTGATAATTTTAAAAAAGAAAAACCTGCAAAAGCAGGTTTCAGGCTTCAACCACGACAAAGTATTTTTTGACTGCTTCAACCACTTCAAAAGTGCCAACAAAACCGGGTGGAATAATGCCAGCTTCACCTGCCTTGATTTCAACAAAGGATTGTCCTTGAGTATCATGTAAACGGACAATCCCTTCAATTACCTGAAAGAATTCCTGTTTATTTTCAGCGAATACAATCTTCCAGGCACCCACTTCACATTGCCAGATTCCGCAATCCATATTGGGATGTTGATAGGCACTCTGGGTCAAGCGTTTAGGATTACCTTTAACCAGCCGGTCTGGACGTGGATAATCGATACTTTCTTCAGCCTGGCCTAAACCTTGACCCGCAATCCAAATAGATGACATTCTCAACCTCATCGTGTAAAAAAGCCCCAATATTAATTGAGGCTTTCATTTATGAATCTATATTAATAACTTTCTGGTACAGCGCCTAAAAACTCACGGCGGACTTCTTTATCGGTTTTAAAGTCACCGATAAATGACACCGTACGCGTCGTTGATTCCTGTTTGCCAACACCACGCATCATCATACACATATGTGCTGAATCAATCATTACAGCCACACCACGTGCATTGGTGACTTCAGCAACCGCTTCTGCGATTTGCTGGGTCAGATTTTCCTGAATCTGCAAACGACGGGCAAACATTTCAGTAATACGTGCAAATTTAGATAGCCCCAATACTTTGCCTTCAGGTAAATAGGCAATATGTACACGGCCATAAAATGGCAATAAATGGTGTTCACACAGCGAATAGAATTCGATATTTTTGACCAGAACCATCTCATGGTTATCAGACGGGAATACCGCATTATTGGTCACTTCTTCCAGCGTCTGGCTATACCCTGAGGTTAAATACGAAAACGCTTTCGCAGCACGCACAGGCGTATCTTTGAGACCAGGGCGATTTAGATCTTCACCAACGGCAGTAAGAATGTTTGCGTAGGATTGCTGCATAGTCATATGACGTATTCACTTACACTGAGATAGAACAAGGACGGCATTGTAGCAGAAAACTATTACATTGCCTTAATTTGGAGTTAATTCCGATTACTGTTTGAACTTTGGATTCTTTTCCGCACGCTTGAGCAGAACCAGGACGGCGCCAGTACCGCCTTGATTTTCAGGTGCGCTGACAAAGGCCAAAACATCACGGTGTTGACGCAGCCAGCCATTTACGTAGGTCTTTAAAATGGCTTCCGGACCTTTACCATGTACGATCTTGATCACGTTCTGGTTTTCATCTTTCGCCATCTGGATGATTTGTAAGACGGCAACACGTGCTTCTTCCACGGTACAACCATGCAGATCGACTGCTTCATACCAGCGCAGATTGCCGGCTTTCAGATCTTCAAAGACTTTATGCTGTAAGGTCGCAATGCGATAGCTCAGCGCAGCCTGACTTCCGACTGGATTCAGCATGGCCTGGGTATCAGAAAGGGCAGTTTCATCAGTCTGCATCGGACCTTCAGCAGCAGCACGTTTGGCGAGTATCTGTGCATCCGGTTTTTTCTTGCCGGCTTTTTCGATTTTTGCGATATTGCCATTATCGATTTTTTGTACACCCTGCATCTGTTTACGAAACAATTCCAGCTCATCAGCTTGTTCCTGTTCAGGTGTTTTCACCACAGGTGCTTCAACTTCAACGCGTGGCTGTGGATTACTGATCTGTTTTTTAAATTGCTTCAGCAAGTTAAACTGATCTTTGGAAAGCGAAGAATCGTGTTTGCTCATAATCAAAAAACATGCAAGAGGCGAAAATATTGATAAATTATAGTCCTGATTCAAGAAAATGAGAACTGTATTGCGCTGCTACTGTTTAGGTATTCTGTTCAAGTGAATATTTAATTGAAATTTAAACATGAAGATACAATAAGAACTCACACTTATGATTTGATTTTTTAGATCTTACTATTCATATAGGCAGGATGTATTTAAGTATATTCAGGCTGATATGAAATCCTTAGACTGGCTTCAGCTTCATTTATCATTGTTGTAGTGGTATTCACGGCCACTCTTCTATGTATACACTACAGTAATTCTTCGGTATTAATATGCTCGACCAGATAACCAAATCATAAATATGTCTTTTATGACATAAAGTATTGAATTATATATATGAATCAATTTATACACGCTGGATTTTAGAGAGAGATTTTAAGCTGCGGCAGAAGAGAAAAACAGATAAATTAGAAGGTCTAAAAGTTGATTCAGGGAGTGGGAAGAATCAGGGCAAAACGAATTTTGCCCTGAATTGAAAATTTTTATACAGCTTCTGGTTCACCAAACAGTTCGCGGAATGCATGATCCGGACGTGGCTGTTTCATAAAGCTTTCACCAACCAGAAAGGCATGAATATCATGTTCCTGCATCATCGCGACATCTGCAGGTGTTGCTATACCACTTTCAGTCACCAACAAGCGAGATGGATCGAGTAACTGTTTTAAACGCAGTGAGGTATTTAAATCAACATCAAAGGTCTTCAAGTTACGGTTATTTACACCCAACAGGCAGCGATCTGAAAGTTTAAGCGCACGTTCAAGTTCGGCTTCATCATGCACTTCGACTAAAACATCCAGATGATGCTCAAAAGCAGTCTTCGACATTTCTTCCAGTTGCTGATCAGACAGGCAAGCTACAATCAGCAAGATACAGTCTGCATGTAAAGCACGCGCTTCAATCACCCCATAAGGATCAATCAGGAAATCTTTACGTAAGGCTGGCAAATCACAATGCGAACGTGCAATCTGAATATTGTCATCATGGCCCTGGAAAAAGTCTACATCGGTCAAGACGGATAAACATGCAGCGCCTGCATCCTGATACTGTGCGGCAATTTCCGCTGGATTAAAATTTTCACGGATAATGCCTTTGGATGGAGACGCTTTCTTGATTTCAGCAATCACCCCCGGGCGCTTAGCCAGCAATGATTGAGTAAAGCCACGTACAGGTGTAGCAGCTTGAGCCAGCTCTTCAACATCCTTATAACTTTTTTGCTTCAGACGTGCAGCAAATTCTTCTTTTTTCCGGTCTACGATCTTACCTAGAATCGTATTTGCGATATCTACCATGATTAAAAATTCCTGCTGTCTTAGATGTCGTATTCTTTGAGCGTATTGCCAAATTCTGCCAAAATGCCCATTTTTTCTAGAGCTTGTCCCCCATAAATAATGTCATGGGCAAGGGCAACACCTTGTTTATAGCTGGTGGTTAAACCAGCTACATAGATACCTGCACCAGCATTAAGCGCCACCATATTTGCGGCTTTCTCACCAATTTCAGATTTCTTTTTGCTTAACGCGTCTTTAATCAGTTTTAAGCTGTCGGCAGCACTGTCAATGGTTAGACCTGTTAAGGTTTGAGAGGCAATATCGACCTGTTCAGGAATGATTTCCCATTCAGTAATTTCACCATTCTTGAGTTCAGCCACATAAGTTTTAGATGCTAAACTGATTTCATCTAAACCATCTTGTGAATGCACCACCATGACGTGTTCAGCACCGAGTTGCTTAAGCACTTCAGCCATTGGGCGGCACAATTCATGTGAGAAGACACCAATGACAAAGCGTTTTACTCCAGCCGGATTCGTAAGCGGGCCGAGTAAATTAAAAATACTACGGAAACCCAATTCTTTACGTGGCGCAGCGGCATATTTCATCGCTTTGTGATGATTTGGGGCGAATAAAAACCCTACACCAATTTCACGAATGCAACGTTCACTTTGCTCAAGACTCAGATCAAGGCGAATACCTGCTTGCTCTAGGACATCTGATGAACCTGATTTGCCTGATACGCCACGCCCGCCATGTTTAGCAACAGTTCCGCCTGCCGCAGCAATCACAAAACTTGCTGCAGTCGAGACATTAAATAAGTTCTGACCATCACCGCCTGTGCCAACAATATCGACCAAATATGGCAAATCGCTGACATCAATTTTCAGAGCCAATTCACGCATTACACGTGCTGCAGCGGTAATTTCATCGATGCTTTCGCCTTTTAAGCGTAGACCCATCATCAGGGCGCCAATTTGTGCATCGGTGGCTTCACCCGACATGATGCAACGCATCACGTCTTCCATTTGTGGCTGGGTCAGGTGAATGTTTTTTGTAATATGGTTTAAAGCTTGTTGAATGTTCATCATTATTTACGCATAAATTTCTAGAAAGTTTTTAAAGATTTGATGGCCATGCTGGCTCAGGATGGACTCCGGATGGAACTGCACACCTTCAACAGGCAATGTCTTATGTTTCACGCCCATGATTTCTTCCATTGAACCATCTGCTTCATTGGTCCAGCAGGTCACTTCCAGACATTCCGGCAAGGTCGCCTGATCAATCACCAGTGAGTGATAGCGCGTTGCAGAAAATGGAACAGGCAAGTTGCTAAAAATCCCTTTGTCACTGTGATACATGTCGGATAGACGGCCGTGCATGACACGTTTAGCGCGTACAATGTCACCGCCAAATGCCTGACCAATACTTTGATGGCCGAGACATACGCCTAATAGCGGAATCTTGCCAGAAAAGTGCTGAATCGCAGGAATGGAAATACCGGCTTCACTTGGAGAACATGGACCAGGACCAATGACCAGATACTTGGGTTGCCATCGCTCAATATCTTCCAAAGTCACGGCATCATTACGGACTACTTTTACTTCTTGATTTAGCTCGCCAAAATACTGGACGATGTTGTAAGTAAAGGAGTCATAGTTGTCGATCATTAAAAGCATGAGCTTAACCTATTGAAATTAATGCACTTAACTGTGCTTGAGTAATCTAGATCGTGCTTTATTGGCAGTTTTTAGTCACCTGTAAAGGCTAACTAAACTTTTGATTTCATTGTGTGAAAATAAAGCGACAATCATCATAGCAAATAATCTGAAACTACGGCGCAACAATTTGCCCAATTTTTCTGCTTAGCCAAATGAACAGGGTTGATAAGGCTCAACACATACGGTGATATAACCAAAATATAGTAAATAACTTAAAGTAAGTTAAGGTCAAAAAATATGTATACATAATTTTGATGCTTTAATTTTTTTATGAGTTGCTTTAAAAAACAACAGTTGATTAGCAGGCGGAGAAAATGGAATAGCATACCTATCATTTATTTGTCTAAAGTGACTCAATTTGGTGAGTATTTTTTTAACCTCAGGCTTTAAGAAAAACTGAATATTTGCAGTAAAATACAAAAATACCTTTTAAATCGGTTAAAAACTCACCTAAAGTTTATAAAAGCTACATAAGCTCATCATTATTTACCAGAAATAACATCTATAGTGAATTTACCGCACTGTTAAGGTGCAGTGTGAAATCTAACGAAACAAAAATCACAGAGAATGCTTGAATATAGTGCATTTAATCATACAGACAGTATAATAGGCCGAAAGTATTTCTTTCAATCCACGTATTCTCATAAGGATTTCAAGATTTTAGCTATACTTTTAAAAGTTGGTACGGTAATTGCTTAATAACTACCAACTACTAACACGCACTTCGTAAGTGCAACAAAAAACATCGGAGCAAATTGAGCATGGCGAACAAGGTCCTTCAACTCATCCAAGAAAGTGGCGCAAAATGGGTAGACTTCCGTTTTACAGACACTAAAGGTAAAGAGCAACACGTGACTTACCCAGCAGACACTATTGATGAAGATACATTTGAAGACGGTAAAATGTTCGATGGTTCTTCAATCTCTGGCTGGAAAGGTATTGAAGCGTCAGATATGATTTTACGCCCAGATGCTGAAACAGGTTTTATCGACCCGTTCTTCGCTGAGCCTACAGTTGTTGTGACTTGTGATGTCATTGAACCTTCAACTGGTCAAGGTTATGACCGTGACCCACGTTCAATCGCTCGCCGTGCAGAAGAATACCTAAAATCTACTGGTATTGGTGATACTGCATTCTTCGGTCCTGAACCAGAATTCTTCGTATTTGACGAAGTAAAATGGGAAATCGACATGTCTGGCGCTCGCCATACATTGATCGCTGAAGAGGCTGCATGGTCAACTGGTAAAGACTACGAATCAGGTAACTCTGGTCACCGTCCACGCGTTAAAGGGGGTTACTTCCCAGTTCCTCCTGTAGATTCTCACCACGATATGCGTGCAGACATGTGTGCAAAAATTGAAGAGATCATGGGTCCAGGCCGTGTAGAAGTACATCACCATGAAGTTGCATCTTGCCAGCTTGAAATCGGTGTAAGCTTCAATACAATGGTTCGTAAAGCAGACGAAGTACAACAGTTTAAATATGCTGTTTGGAACGTTGCGCACCAATACGCTAAAACTGCGACTTTCATGCCTAAACCAATGGTAGGCGACAATGGTTCTGGTATGCACGTTCACATGTCAATCTCTAAAGATGGCAAGAACCTGTTTGCTGGTGATGAATATGCAGGCCTTTCAGAAATGGCGTTGTACTTCATCGGTGGTGTAATTAAACATGCCCGTTCTTTGAATGCGATCACTAACCCTTCTACAAACTCGTATAAGCGTTTGGTTCCACATTTCGAAGCACCGATTATGCTTGCTTACTCAGCGCGTAACCGTTCTGCATCTATCCGTATTCCTTACGTGTCTAGCCCGAAAGGCAAGCGTATTGAAGCGCGTTTTCCAGATCCAATGATGAACCCGTACCTAGGTTTCGCGGCATTGTTGATGGCTGGTCTTGACGGTATTCAAAACAAGATCCACCCAGGTGAAGCTGCTGACAAGAACTTGTACGATCTTCCACCGGAAGAAGAAGCAAAAATCCCTACAGTGGCGCATAGCCTGGATATGGCGCTTGAAGCACTTCAAGCGGATCATGATTACCTGTTAAAAGGTGGCGTGTTCACGAAAGAAATGCTTGATGCTTATATCGAGCTTAAAACTGAAGAAGTTCGTCGTCTAAACACGACTACTCACCCAGTTGAATTTGATATGTACTACAGCTTGTAATTCATCACGAATTAAAGCGAAGAAAACCCGCGCATGTCGCGGGTTTTTTTGTATCATCTATTTATAATTTTAAATGATTGATGGGCTTAAATGGCACAACGTAAAAAGCACACCAGCTTTTATCCATGGATTGATCCAAAAGATCATAACAAAGGTTTTAAGTTGAACTTCTCTGAAGTGACTTATCTTGAAGTGGGGCGGACTCCCGAGGGTTATAAGCAGGCTCAATTTGTGGCGCTGAAAAATCCTGAAATAGCGCTGGATTATGCTTATCCAGAATCATTTTATTTGAGTGCTGAAGGTTTTATTTTAATTAAAACCCCGCAAGGCAAATATGAAATCATTGCAAAAACAGATAACTGTTAACAATGAATAGTCGTTCTAGAAATCAAAATCAGCGTGTGTTGCTGTCAACTCTGCCTGTTGAGTTAAAACCGTGGCTGTATGCATCGGGTTCACTCACGCAACAACTGACCGATTTGGCGCAAGGACAATTCCATGTCGAGCCAATTCAAGAGCATTTTCAGCGTTTAGGCTTTGCCAATGCCAAATGGATGCAGATGTCACATCAGCATACTTCCTGGGTGCGTGAAAGTTATCTCTACGGCTCGGAACAGTCTCCTTGGGTGAAAGCCAAAAGCATCTTTCCGATTTTAAGCCTGCAAAAAAAAGCCCGAATTTTTCAGCATATTGGCACCAAACCGATTGGCTTGTTTCTGTTTCAGCGCACCAATCCACTCTGCCAGCGTCGGGTGGTACTTTTAGATGAGGGCTGGACCCGTCAGAGCTGCTATACTTGGCACGGCTGTAAATTTATCGTACAAGAAACATTTTTACCGGCATTTGAACACTTTATACAAAATTCACGGGCTTGATTTTTATGGCAACCGCACAAGCAATCACCTGGCGTGAGCGTCTTAGCGCCTATTATTATCTTTGTCGTTTTGATAAACCGATTGGCACTGAACTGGTCTTTTGGCCTACCATGTGGGCGCTGTGGATTGCCGCTCAGGGAATGCCACGTATTGAAATTTTAATTCCCATGATTTTGGGTGTGATTTTTATGCGGGCGGCAGGCTGTGCCATTAATGATTTTGCTGACCGTAAAGTTGATGCGCATGTGGAGCGAACAAAAACACGTCCACTGGCAACTGGAATCATTAGTGGTAAAGAAGCAGTGATGGTGTTCCTGGTGCTGGTGGCTGCTAGTGCCTGCTTACTGTTCTTCTTACCGATTGAAACGTTCTATTGGTCATTTGGGGCTTTATTTCTAGCTTTGATTTATCCTTTTATGAAACGCTATACGCATTTACCGCAGGTATTCTTGGGTGCGGCATTTTCATGGTCCATTCCCATGGCTTATACCGCAGTAGGGCAGACTCCGGATTTAACCTGCTGGTTGCTGTATTTTGGTAATCTGGCCTGGACTGTAGCATATGACACCCAATATGCAATTACCGATCGTGAATATGACTTGAAAATTGGCGTGAAATCGACTGCCATTTTATTTGGTCAATATGATATTCAAATCATCAGTGTACTGCAGGTCATTAGTCTTGTTTTGATTGGCACAGCCTTATGGGTCGAAGGCTTACTCGTTCCATTTGGCTTGATTGGTTTAATTGCGGTAGCAATCGATTTTGCTTACCAGTGGTTAAAAACCAGAGACAAAGATCCGCAGCGCTGTTTCTGGGTTTTTCGGCATAACCGTTGGGTTGGCCTGATGATTTTCCTGGGAATTTTTGCTGCACTTCTGTAACTGCATACTGTCAATTCATAACAAAAGCATCCTATAAGGGTGCTTTTTTTTATGATTAATTCAAATCTGCTCCATGAAAAAGATTAACAACAATAAGGGATTAGAATATGAATAGCATAATGAAAAACGGTTTCAAAAAAACTTGTCTGGCGGTCATATGTTCAATGACATTGTTAATGACAGCATGTAATGACGATGATGATGATTCGTTTCGCCCCCAGGAAAGGGTATTTTTAAATCAGCAGTCGTATGATGCAGATACCTTACCTGAAGCTTCAGATATTCAAGTCATACGCTATAACATGCCAAATGTACGAGGTGAGCGTGCTGAAGCGACAGCCATGGTTTTTTATCCAAATACACCTCAACCTCAAGATGGTTGGAGGGTTGTGGTTTGGGAACATGGTACAGTCGGTAGCGGTGATTCTTGTGCACCAAGTAATAACCAGCTGAATAATAATTTTAAAGGACTGGCTAGCAGCTTGCTTGCACAGGGATATGTGATCGTTGCACCTGATTATGAAGGGCTAGGTACTCGTGGGATTCATCCTTATTTAAACTTAAAAAGTGCTGCACAATCGGCTATCTATGCTGTAAGAGCCTTTAAAGAACAACAAGGAAATCGATTTAATGGTGCTTGGGTCTCAGTGGGACAATCACAAGGAGGGCATGCATCACTTGCTACAGCACAGTTTGCTGATGAAGATCCAAATTATAAGGCAGCGGTTGCAGCAGCTCCGGCTTCAAGTCTGGGTTATATTATTAGTGAAGTTGCACCGCAAGCGCTAAATGGTCTAGTTGAGGCGGGGCAAGATGATGTGGCAAAAGCAGTCTATGCGGAATTGCTTGCTTACGCCGCCTATGTGGCAGTAGGCATTAAAGCCTATGAACCAAACTTTAATTATCGCAATATATTTTCAGATCGTGCAGGGATTGTGGCTGAAAAAGCAGAAGGCACGACTGGAGAAAATGGGCTTTGCCTAGGGCCACTGATTACTGAATATATTCAAGATATTGATAATTATTTGGTTAATAATCCGGAACAAACTGTTATTGACTATCCGGGATTGGTAGAAAACTTCCAGAATAATCTGTCCGTAGAAAAGTTCCTTGATAATAATCAGCCTGCAACTGAAAAAATTAATGTTCCTGTGATGATCATTCAAGGTACTCGGGATATGGCTGTCCCGTATCCGGTAACTGATGGCTTGCAGCAAGGCTTAAAAGATATGGGTACTGCAGTGACTTTTGTACCGGTAGTTGGTGCTTCACATACTGAGGCCATTGTACTAAGTAGAGACCAGTTAGTAAGTTTCATTAATACTCATATGCCTTCAGGTATTTCTGTGAGTCCTTAATCAAAAAAAGGAGCTTCGGCTCCTTTTTTTATTTGTTATCTTGCTAAGTCTTGAGCAATCATCTGAGTTTGTTATAGTGGCTCAAGATTTTAGATCAAGAGTATAGGTTTGTTATGTCGCAACAGACAAAAACCCGCAGTGTCAAGAAACTGGTTATTTTTGGAACCCTGGCTTTATGTATTCCAATCTTTTTGGTCACGATGGCATTTCTGGCTGTAAATAGTGATGCCAAAAATCAGGAAAGGTATAAACAGCAGCAGGCTGAAATGATCGCCCGAATTGAAGCACGAGAGGCAGCTGAGAGAAAGCAGGCAGTGGAACAGCAAACAAATGTTGAAACAGATGTGCAGGCAGCCTCAGAGGCCAATATTCAGCAATAAGTATTTTATATAAATTTATTATCTTAAATCCCGTTGTAGTTGTCTGATGCTCGGTATTTCCGTGTATCGGACAACGGTATAGCCTGCTGCAATCAGCATGGCATCGCGTTCTGCATCTTCCTTTTCTTTGCCAAGATGACTCGGATCATCGAGCTCTACAATTGCAACGACATTATATTCCCGGTCCATCACTACAAAGTCAGTCACCTTGCGATTGATTTTACTCCGCATATTCATCTGGTCATGAGTAATCAAGGCACTGAAAGCAACTTGTGCCAAAATATGATGATGGGGAAAAGCATCTTTGAGACGAGTAAACATCCTGCTTTCAAAGGCAGTAATGACACGTTTGGGGTGAAATTTTTGCTGGCCGGTAAACAGGTGCGGGAAGAGCAGGCAAAATAAGGCGAAACTTGCCAGACAGCCAATCACAAAAAAATAATCTGACTCAAATGAAACACAGCAGAACTTAGGGCAAATAAAAAACCCACTTCATAATGAGTGGGTTCTTCGAGAATCTTGGCTCTCCCACCTGGGCTCGAACCAGGGACCTGCGGATTAACAGTCCGTCGCTCTACCGACTGAGCTATGGGAGAATAGATTGGCTCTCCAACCTGGGCTCGAACCAGGGACCTGCGGATTAACAGTCCGTCGCTCTACCGACTGAGCTATTGGAGAATCTGAAAGCGATTATAGAGAGATTTAAAAAGGGGTCAAGGCACTTTTAGAAAAAAGCTGTAGAAATTGAATCAAGTGTTTTAAAAATAGTCGAAAAGGTTTTTAGTTCAAACTGTTATATTTAGGTAAAACAGGCCAGCGGTCAGATTTTAATAAGCCTTAATTCTTGTAAATGATCTGAAATGTCGGAAATGATGTGGAACAGTGCATGTAGATCAATATGATTTAAATCTAAAAATATAGATATAAAAAAAGCCCACTTCGCAATGAGTGAGCTTTCTGGAATTCTGGCTCTCCCACCTGGGCTCGAACCAGGGACCTGCGGATTAACAGTCCGTCGCTCTACCGACTGAGCTATGGGAGAATAGATTGGCTCTCCAACCTGGGCTCGAACCAGGGACCTGCGGATTAACAGTCCGTCGCTCTACCGACTGAGCTATTGGAGAATCTGATCGGCATTTTAGGGAGGAATCGGCAGGTCGTCAATCAATTAATGTAAAGAAATGAATTGTTTGCTTTATAAATATTCATTTAGAGCCTAAAAATAAAAAAATCACCCACGAGGGGTGATTTTTTAGACTGGAAACAAAGAATTATTTCTCAACACCAGCAGCTTGACCTGCATATTTCGCATTTGCGTAGTCCCAGTTCACCAAGCTTTCCAGGAAAGTAGAGATGTATTTAGGACGAGCATTGCGGTAGTCGATGTAGTAAGCGTGTTCCCAAACGTCAATTGTCAACACAGCAATTTTACCGTGTGCCATTGGAGTATCAGCATTAGACGTTTTAAGAATAGAAAGGTTGCCGTTAACTTCGTCAGCGACTAACCAAGCCCAACCTGAACCGAATTGAGTTGCAGCAGCATTGGCAAATTCTTCAGCGAATTTTTCGTAAGAACCGAAAGCTTCATCAATTTTCGCAGCCAATGGGCCAGTTGCAGCACCACCGCCATTTTTTGCCATACAGTTCCAGTAGAACGTGTGGTTCCAAACTTGTGCAGCGTTATTGAAGATACCTGCTTTAGATGAATCGCCAGCAGAAGCCAGGATGATTTCTTCTAGAGTTTTGCCTTCAAGCTCAGTACCAGCGATCAGGTTGTTCAGGTTAACCACGTAAGTATTGTGGTGTTTGTCGTGATGGTATTCTAAAGTTTCTTTGCTAATGTGTGGAGCAAGATCTTCGTAGCCGTAAGGTAATGCTGGTAAAGTAATGGTTGTCATGTTTTCAATTCCTTGCATTTTGCTGGGTTTTGACAATAAGTGGCTTTATTGTAATAGAAAAACAGGCAGAAATGCGCATTGCAGATAAATAAGAATACAGAATAAAGCCTGAAATTATACGTATAAAGCCACTGTCAAATACCGTCAGGTGAAATTAAATCGGATTGTTTAATTCGAAATAACTATACTCAATATTGAACTGCTGGGAAATAGCTTTTGCAAGGCGTTGAACACCATATTTCTCGGTTGCATGGTGACCACAGGCATAATAATGCACATCCAGTTCCTGAGCTTCATAGAAGGTCCGTTCAGACACTTCACCAGAAATATAGGCATCACAGTTCTGTGCTGCAGCTTTTTGAATATAATCCTGCGCACCTCCAGTACAGAAACCAACTTTACGAATTTTAGGTTTGTCTGCTGGTAAATGAATCGCATCAAAGCCCAATTTTTCAGAAACATAAGCCTTAAATTGCTCTGGTGTCATGGCCTGTTTTAAATAGCCAATATTGCCTATTGGACGACGTTCATTTGGATCTAATTGTTCCAGATTTTCCAGTTCCAGCAGGTCGGCAACTGCAGCATTATTTCCCAAAGTAGGATGACTGTCTAAAGGCAGGTGATAGCCAACCAGTGAAATATCATGTTGAATTAGTGTCTTAATCCGTTTACCGCGCATGCCAGTAATTGGGTAAGGTTCACCCTTCCAGAAATAGCCATGATGTACCAGTAGGAGATCCGCGCCCTGAGCAATTGCGGCTTCGATGGCTCCTTGAGAAGCAGTCACAGCACACAGAATTTTATTGACCTCAGCCTTACCTTCAATTTGCAAACCATTTGGGGCATAGTCCTTGAATTCATGTGCAATCAGCGTTTGGTCGCACCATTGAATAATGTCCTGCAATCTGGCCATAAATTTCTCTCTAAACCTTTCAATTGTTATCATCAAAACATATTTTGAATTGTAACTAAAGCAGCACAAATCTCTTTTGCTTTTTTTATGTTTAGTTTTGTGTTTAGCTTTACAATAGAGCACAAATTGCTTAGTCATCAATAAATTAAAAATATTGTCAGAGGATAATAACGTGCGTCGGACCTTTACATGGTTACCTTGGGTGTTGCTGATCTTAGTGATCATCGTCTTTCTAGGTTGGCAACAGTTGCAAAAGCCAAAAGCACCTGTTGCGCCAGATGGCGTCAAAATGCCTGCTGAAAAAGTTGAACCATTACTGGATACTTCACGTGCTGGTGGGGTGGTTTCTTATAGCGCTGCGGTGAAAGTGGCTGCACCGGCTGTAGTAAATATCTTTACCACACAAAAAGTGAAGAGACAGGATAATCCTTTACTGAATGATCCTGTGTTCCGTGAGTTTTTCGGTGATCAGTTACCAGAACAGTTCTCTCAGGGGCCAAATGAAAACAGCCTGGGTTCAGGCGTAATTGTGCGTGCAGATGGTTATATTCTGACGAATAATCATGTGATTGCGCAGGCTGACCAAATCATTGTCGCCTTAAATGATGGCCGCCGTGCTGAAGCAGAAGTGATTGGGACTGATCCAGATACCGACCTGGCAGTGATCAAGATTGAACTGGATAAATTACCGGTATTGCCATTTAAACTGAGTGGTAATGAAGTCGGTGATGTCGTTCTGGCGATTGGTAATCCGTTCGGTGTGGGTCAAACCGTGACGCAGGGGATTATTTCTGCGACGGGTCGTTCTGATCTGGGTATCAATACCTATGAAGACTTTATCCAGACGGATGCAGCAATTAATCCAGGAAACTCAGGTGGTGCCCTGATTGATGTTTCAGGGAATCTGATTGGGGTGAATACGGCAATTTTCTCTCAGTCTGGCGGTTCATTAGGTATTGGTTTTGCAATTCCAGCCAAGGTTTGTCAGCAGATCATGAATGCCATTTTGAAAGATGGCCGTGTAGTGCGTGGCTGGTTAGGTATTAGCTTGTTGCCTCCACAACGAAATGATGTAATGAAACCATCCGAACAGGGCGTGACTGTGGCAGAAGTATTGCCAAATGGTCCTTCCGCCCAAGCAGGTATTCAGCGCGGTGATAAGATAATCATGGTCAATGACGAACAGATTACTTCAGCCTCACATCTGATTAACTATGTAGCTCTGCAAGCTCCAGGTAGTAAAATTAGGATTGAAGTGGAACGTGAAGGTAAAAAACAGGATCTAGAGGTTGTGGTGGGTGAACGTAAACAGCAGCAAAATACATCATCGCAATATATTCCTTTACCAGAATAAAATTTAAATCGCTTAAAAAATCTCTCCTGGTGAGGGATTTTTTTATGACCAATTTTTATTTTTGGTTTACAAAACACGAATATTTTATGTGATTTAAATCATTTAATTTCATTGAATAAAATCAAAAAAGAGTAAAAACAATGAGTTTTATGACTGCGGACCAGGCCAAAGTTTTATCGAATGTAGCCAACTTGAATATTGAAATGTATAAGCCCCGTTTGGCTCAATTAATTGAGGATAATGCCCGACAAGGCAATACTGCTGTATTGACAGTATTTCCAAAACATTTGCCTTTAGAAGAGATCCGTGGTCTTTCGGCAGAACTGACTGAACTGGGCTATAACGTACGTTTTGAGGTGCAGGAATTTTATTATCGCTTTAATGTCTACTGGCTATAATTTTATCAATTGTTCAAAAATAGTCTTATTCAGGCATATATTTTGCTGTATTCATCTCATAGTTCAAATATGAGAGTTTTATGTCTTTGTTTATTCACTCTGCAGCACAGGCACATGCGCCTTATATAGTGCTTTCCTCCGGATTGGGCGGACATGCCAGCTTCTGGAATCCTCAAATTAAAGCCTTACAGCAAAATTTTCATGTGGTGACCTATGATCAGGAAGGTTGTCATTCGGATTCTGAACTCTTGCCAACGCCTTATTCCGTAGATCATATGGCCCGGCAGATTCTGGATTTATTGATCAATGAGGATATTTGCGAGTTTCATTTTATTGGACATGCATTGGGTGGGCATATTGGCATGCAACTGGCGACCTATCAGGCGGAGAAAAAATTTAGGTTGCTGAGTCTGACCATGTTGAATGCCTGGGGAGAACTGGACTCACATACCCAGAAATGTTTTCAGGCAAGGACTTCTTTATTGTTGAATAGCGGGGCAGAAGCCTATGTTCGGGCCCAAGCTTTATTTTTATATCCACCATACTGGATCTCAACACATATTGACCCATTAACCGAAGCAGAAAATAAGCAGCTCCTTGACTTTCCACCGATTCAAAATGTCTTGGCACGTTTACAGGCTGTGCAGGCTTTTAAGTTAGAGAAAGTGCATCAGCAGGCACTCAAAAATGTTCCTGTACATCTGATTGCCAATCGGGATGATTTTCTGGTGCCATATCAACGTTCACAACAACTGCAGCAGTTATTGCCACATAGCCGGTTTAATCTGCTCGAAACGGGAGCACATGCTTCTACGGTGACTGAAACTGCCTTGATCAACCAAAACATACTGCATTTTTTAAAATCAGCCTGATATTTTTAGCCAATAAATCTCTTTATTTAAGTCAGACCTTGGGTCTGACTTTTTATTTTTTCTAATGAATCATTTCTATGGTATAAGCAGGAATTTTACTGCGAATTTATACAGGTTTTGCACACGCATGAATTTTTATAAATGCACTTGAATGAAACATAGTGAGCGAAATTGATTCATGAATGAAAATAATTATTTTACTAAAAATTCAAAAAAATAAATATTAAGTTACTGAAATAAAATAAATAAATATATTTGGCACACAGATTGCAGTATTTAACTTGTAAATAAAGATCCCGAAGTGGAATCCAGATTTTGAATAAGTGTTAAAAAAAATGAGGTGTAAAAATGAAAATAGGTGTCTTCTGTCCAATTGGAAATAACGGCTGGTTACTCTCTGAAAATGCACCACAATATATGCCGACTTTTGAGTTAAATAAACAAATCGTGCAGCGCGCTGAACACTATGGTTTCGATTTCGCACTTTCCATGATCAAGTTGCGTGGCTTTGGTGGCAAGACTGAATTCTGGGAACATAACCTGGAAACTTTCACCCTGATGGCTGGCCTTGCTGCTGTTACCAGCAAAATTCAAATTTATGCAACAGCTGCAACTCTAGTCATGCCACCTGCAATTGTAGCGCGCATGGCATCTACCATTGATTCGATTTCTAATGGCCGATTTGGGCTAAATGTAGTAACTGGCTGGCAGCCGCCTGAATACACCCAAATGGGCATGTGGCCAGGCAACGACTATTTTGGTAAACGCTATGAATATCTGTCGGAATACGTACAAATCCTGCGTGAGCTTTGGGCAACCGGAAAATCAGACTTTAAGGGCGAACATTTTCAGATGGAAGATTGCCGGGTCAGCCCGCGCCCACAAGCCGACATGAAAATCATCTGTGCTGGTCAGTCGGATGCCGGTCTGGAATTTTCTGCGCAATATGCCGACTACAACTTTGTCTTTGGTAAAGGGCTGAATACTCCAACGGCTTATGCAGAAATTAATGATCGCTTAAAAGAAAAAACTGACCTTACTGGCCGTGATGTGCAGACGTATGTACTGTTTATGGTGATTGCTGCTGAAACCGATGAAGAAGCGCAAGCCAAATGGCAGCACTATAACGATGGCGCCGACATGGAAGCGATTAACTGGCTAATGAATCAGGGCGGTAAAGATACCACTTCAGGTGCAGATACCAATATCCGTCAAATGGCTTCTAGCGTATCTCCGGTGAATATCAATATGGGAACCTTGGTGGGTTCTTATGAAAATGTGGCACGAATGTTGGATGAAATTGGCGAGATCAAGGGCACAGAAGGTGTGTTGCTGACTTTTGATGATTTTATTCAAGGGGTTGAAGATTTTGGTCAAAAAATCCAGCCACTGATGAAATGTCGTGAGCATATTGTGCTTGAAGATACAGTACCGGTTCTGGAGAAAAGCGCATGAGTGAATCTGTAGTTACTGCTGGGTTTACTGAAAAACTCGGCACAGGCAAGACCTTGAAAGCGGAACCAGAAGCAATTTGTCTTGCACCAGAACAGACTGCCCTGATTGTGATTGACATGCAGAATGCTTATACCTCGCAGGGTGGCTATCTGGATCTGGCGGGTTTTGATGTCTCAAAGACCAAACCCGTGGTCGAAAATATAATAAAAGCAGTCGATGCTGCGCATGCGGCCGGTATTCAGGTCATCTATTTTAAAAATGGCTGGGATGCGGAATATAAGGAAGCAGGTGGTACGGATTCTCCAAATTTCCATAAATCCAATGCTTTAAAGACCATGCGCAAACAACCTGAATTGCAAGGAAAGTTATTGGCCAAAGGCGGTTGGGATTTTGAGCTGATTGATGAGTTAAAGCCACTGCCACAAGACCTGGTAATTGAAAAGCCACGTTATAGCGGTTTCTTTAATACCGCGCTGGACAGCATGTTGCGTGTCCGAGGTATTCGCAATCTGGTCTTTGTCGGGATTGCCACCAACGTTTGTGTGGAATCGACGCTACGTGATGGCTTCTTCTTGGAGTATTTCGGTGTAGCACTTGCCGATGCCTGCTATCAGGCAGGTCCAGTCGAAGCGCATGAAGCCAGTCTGTATAACATCAAGACCTTCTTTGGCTGGGTGTCAGATACTGCAAATTTTGTCGAGACTTTTCAAAAAGAAAGTGAGTCACTAAAAGAAACTAAATTAACCGTAAGCGCATAAAGAATTAAAGATCAGAATTAAGGAAAAAAATAGTATGCCTAAAGAAATCATTATTCCAGCAGGAACATCGAAACCATTAGCACCTTATGTACCGGCAACCAAGGTAGACAATATTGTGTATGTATCCGGTACATTAGCTTTTGATGAAAATAATAATGTGGTGCATGTCGGTGATGCCGCAGCCCAGACCCGTCATATTCTGGAAACCATCAAGCGTGTGATTGAAGAAGCGGGTGGCAGCATGGATGACGTCACTTTCAATCATGTGTTTGTCAAAGACTGGGCAGATTATGCAGCAATTAATACCGTTTATGCAGAGTATTTTCCGGGAGATAAACCGGCACGATATTGCGTACAGACGGGCTTAGTCAAACCTGATGCGCTGGTCGAAATCGCCTCGATTGCTCATGTATAAGCCGAACCACCTGATTCAATTTCATCTATATCAGCCCTAAGTCTGTCACTGAAAACTGACTTGGGGCGGAGGAGAACAGCATGAATGCCAAACTATCTAAAATCATCACAGAGACAGTTGCAGAAAATAAAGCATTAAATAAGGTTTTGGCGACTAACGCATCTGGTGAAAGCTTTACCCAAGTCGATCAGCAGATTTTCCGTCAGGGCATGTCTAATCTAGGTGCTGCAGTGAATGTCATTACCACGCAAGGCGATGCAGGAATGGCTGGATTTACCGCTTCGGCCGTATGTAGCGTGACGGATACACCACCAACGTTACTGGTGTGCCTGAACCGTTCTGCGTCAGTCTATGAAACCTTTAAAAAGAATCAGGTGTTGTGTGTGAATACCCTAGCTTCACATCAGCAGCATCTATCCAATCTGTTTGGTGGAAAAACACCGATGGCAGAGCGTTTCAGTCAGGGGAACTGGAAAACTTTGCTGACCCAGTCACCTGTACTTGAGGATGCCTTGGTCAGTTTTGATTGTGAGGTGGTGCAGCAAGTATCTATAGGCAGTCATGACGTGCTGTTCTGTGAAGTGAAAGCCATGTGCCAGCGTCAAGGCAATGCGCTGATGTACTTTAACCGTTCTTACTGTGAGCCACACAAAATGTGCTAAATCAATTCAATCCTAATCAAGGAGGGGAAGCCGATGCAAGAAAAAGAAACGTGGTTTCCAAAATTTAAGCCTTACCAAGGCAATCTCGATACCACACCCGTGCAAACAGATGAATATCTGCCTGCTGGAAAAAGTATTATTCTCGGGTTGCAGCATGTGTTTGCCATGTTTGGCGCAACCGTGCTGGCACCCTTATTAATGGGGTTTGATCCCAATCTCACGATTTTCATTACCGGGATTGGGACCATTTTATTTTTCCTGATCACGGGCGGTCGATTGCCTAGTTATCTGGGATCCAGCTTTGCCTTTATTGGTGCGGTCGTCGCAGTTACAGGTTATTCCGGAGTTGGTGCGAATCCTAATATCGGACTGGCGCTTGGCGGTACCATTGCTTGCGGTATTGTCTATGCCTTGATTGGCCTGCTGGTCATGAAAACCGGTACCAACTGGATTGAAAAACTGATGCCACCGGTGGTCACTGGTGTAATCGTGATGATTATCGGTTTGAACCTGGCTCCAGTGGCAATCAAAAGCGTTTCAGCGAACCAGTTTGATTCCTGGATGGCATTAATCACTATTATCTGTATCAGTGTGATTGCTGTATTTACACGAGGAATGGTACGCCGTCTGTTATTGTTATTGGGCTTATTATCTTCCTATCTGATTTACTTCCTTTTCACCAATGTGATGGGCTTCGGACCTGCAATTGATTTTACCAAGGTCAGTGAAGCGGCATGGTTTGGTTTGCCGAATTTCCAGAGTCCAGTCTTTGAAATGAATGCCATGCTGATGATTGCACCAGTGGCAATTATCTTGGTTGCAGAAAATCTAGGGCACTTTAAGGCAGTCTCTGCGATGACCGGTAAAAACCTGTCTCCATATATGGGTCGTGGTTTCTTTGCTGATGGGGTGTGTACTTCATTGTCCGCTTCTGTCGGTGGTACGGGGATGACCACTTATGCCGAAAATATCGGTGTCATGGCAGTCACCAAAGTTTATGCAACGACTGTATTTGTCTTTGCTGGTATCTTCGCCATTTTGCTCGGACTTTCACCTAAATTCGGTGCAGTGATCAGTACCATTCCAGTGGCCTTGTTGGGTGGTGCATCGATTGTCGTATTTGGTCTGATTACTGTGGCTGGTGCGAAAATCTGGGTAGATAACCGTGTTGATTTCACCAAGAACAGTACGCTGATTATTGGTGCAGTCTGTCTGATCATGGGCACAGGCAACTATAGCTTGCAGATTGGTGGTTTTGATCTGGGGGGTATTGGTACCGCAACTTTAGCTGCAATTCTATTAAATCTATTCCTGAGCCGTGGTGAAGATAAAGAATTGCCAGCCTCTAAACCAGTTGAAACCGTAACTGAGGTCGAGGCTAAGCCAGTCGCTTAATATGAGGAGTATTTTTTGAGTCATACAGTTGCATTTTTAGGGCTCGGGGCAATGGGCTGGCATATGGCCTCCCATTTGCCAAAACTCGGACATCAGGTTTGGGTCTGGAACCGGACTGAACAGAAAGCGCTAGATCATGCGAAATGTTTCAGAACTCAGGCAGTGGGTATTGAACAGGCGGTTCAGGCAGATTTTATTTTTTCTTGCTTGCCGACCAGTCAGGATGTGGAAGCGTTAATTGCGACACATCCACCTAAATCCGGTGCAATCTGGATTGACTGTACCAGCGGTGTACCGGAATCGGCACAAAAACTGGCAAAACGATTGGAGCAACAGGGAAGCTATTACCTGGATGCTCCGGTATCCGGTCAGACTGTTGGGGCAGAAAAAGGGACTTTAACCGTGATGGTGGGAGGAAATGAAGCTGCCTTTGAACAAGCTAAACCGATCATTGCTGCTTTTGCTGGCTTGATTGAATATGTGGGAGAAAGCGGTTCTGGTTTTGCAGTGAAAGCTGTTAATAATACTTTGATGGCGACGCATTTATGGGCACTGGCTGAAGGCTTGACTGTACTGAAAGGACAGGGCGTTGATTTAAGCAGTGCACTGAACTGTATTAATCATTCCAGTGGTAAAAGCAGCATGTCGGAAAATATCATGGCACAGCGTGTACTGAGCCGTGAGTTTCACAAGACCTTTGCACTGGATCTATTGCAGAAAGATATTGGTATTGCCTTGGAACTGGTGCAGCAACAGCAACTGGATTTAACGGTGATGTCTCTGATTCAGCAGGAGTTTCAGCAGATTGCCAAGCCACAGGCCAGCCAGCTGGATTTCTCCGCTGCGGTGCAAGGCTTGGAGCAACGTACGCAAATTGAATTAAGAGGATAATCTTTTCAAACAATATATAAGACAGTGTTAAAGAAGTTATAGCTATAGATATATCAGTTTAAAATTTAAAAAGCCGGGAATTTTAATTCCCGGCTTTATTTATTCATTAGGCAGCTCAATAGCCTAAATAAATCTTAATTCTCTTGATTCGCCTGATATTCCTGAAGCACTTCAAGCGCTGCACGGAAGGCTTCCTGAGTGGCAGGGGCACCGCAGTAAGGCAGACTATGTAATAGTACTTCCTGAATTTCTTCAACTGTCGCACCGTTATTCAAGGCGCCACGAACATGGCCTTTTAATTCAGTCGGGCTTTTTTGCGCGGTAAGAAAAGCAATGGTAATTAAAGAACGGTATTTACGTGGTAACACACCTTCACGTTGCCAGGTCGAGCCCCAGGCATGTTCATTAATCCAGTCCTGCAAAGGCTGGGTAAAAGGAACTGTATTGTCCTGAGCACGTTTTACGAAGCTTTCACCCATCACTTCACTACGGACTTTCAAGCCATTTTCATAATCTTGTTGTGACATCATTGACCCTCAATTTTATTATGGGTCTAGCTTAACGTTTTATATCTTAAATACCATCGTGCAATAGTCGTAAAAAAGTGGCTGAATAGCCACTTGAGATATTCAAAGTGAGGTCAAGAAATAACTTCACTTTGGAAAGCAAGATCCGATGGAGATAAGAGATCTATCTAAGGGCTGGTTGAATGTGAAGGTGCACTTTGAACTGAAGTATCAGTACCTGTTGCATCTGCTTTCGAAATATGAGGATTTTCCAGCTCCAATACTTCCTGTAAATGCAGATCGAAGACATCGGTCAACATGCTGTCATAACGACGTGTATTATAGTGCAGTAACTTATTCGCTTCTTCTTCATTAATAAACCCTTGTCCATGCGCATCAGCCACATGATCAGCAAAACTGAGTCCTTTAAATTGACCTCTGTTTTCAGCTTTCTTAAAGCGATCCCAAAGCTGCTCAATCTCCAATAACATGGTGAAGGTTGATTCCATACGACCATTTACATCATCTTCCGCTGTGCTATAGAAAACATGCTTTTTCAGTACTTTCCGGAAAGCGTTATCTTCCATCATGACATTTGCGACTTCCTGTTTAAGTCGGTCAGATGGCTTCGCGACAGGTCGGCCAAATGGGAAACAGATAAGTTTGACCATGCCAGCAGCAACACCCACCGGGAAGTTTGCAAACAGGTCATAAAACGCCTCTTGAGCGGTATATAAAGATTTCTCAATTGCCAATTGTGCATGCAGACGCTCAGCTTCGGTTTTTTTGCTATGTTCAAAGAATTTCAGGATTGCCGTCGCAATAAACAGGTGAGCATGAATGTCGGCCAGACGACCCGAAAGCATTTCCTTACGTTTGATATCCCCTGCGAGTAAACCTAGGCACATATCTGCGGTCAGGGCAAAGTTGGCACTGAGCCGGTTAATCACTTTGTAATAAGGACGGGTAAAGTCAACCGTACTTTGCGGTGCTGCACTTGAACCGCCACTAAAGGCATAGGCAAATGAACGGGCCGTCCGGTTAAAGGTATAACCTAAATGTTTAAATAATAAATTATCGAATGGATCAAGAGCTGCTTTCGGATCTTCAGCTTGCAGAAGCTGTAATTCTTCATATAAATAAGGATGGCAGCGCATCGAACCTTGACCAAAAATCATCAGGGAACGGCTCAGAATATTGGCACCTTCAACTGTAATTGATACTGGAATCGCTTGATAGTTTAAGGCCAAAAAGTTACGAGGCCCCATTTGAATAGCACGACCACCGACTACATCCATACCATGGTTAACAATTTTACGCATGGTCTCAGTGGCGTAGTATTTGGCTATTGCCGTCATAACTGCTGGTTTACCGCCTTGATTCAAGCCACAAGTTACTAAATAGCGGAATGCTTCCAGCATATAGGCATCACTGGCAATTTCACTATTGGCTTCCTGCACCCCTTCAAATTTACCCACTGAAATTTTAAATTGCTGGCGAATTCGTGAAAATGCACTGACATTTAAATAAGTCATCTCGGCACTAGAGGTAGATAAAGCTGGCAGAGAAATACCACGGCCAACAGCCAGACATTCCATCAACATACGCCAGCCTTTACCTGCATTTTTTACTCCACCGATAATCCAGTCCAGAGGAATAAATACATCCTTACCTTCAACGGTACCATTCATAAACGGTGAGCCAGGATGGTGCCGTGGACCAACGATGACGCCTTGGTGATTGGCAGGTAACAGGGCGCAGGTAATCCCATAGTCAGTTTTATCACCCAATAGATGACCCGGATCATACATTTTAAAGGCCAGACCGACGACAGTGGCAATGGGTGCCAAAGTAATCCAGCGCTTGGAAAAATTCATTCTCAAACCCAAGACTTCCTGACCTTCAAACTGGCCATAGCAGACTACACCGGTATCTGGAATGGCTCCGGCATCTGAGCCCGCTTCCGGACTGGTCAAACCAAAACATGGGATTTCTAGCCCTTTGGCTAAACCTGGTAAATAACGATTTTTCTGCTCTTCGGTACCGTAATGCAGTAACAGCTCACCAGGTCCAAGTGAGTTAGGTACCATACAGCTGACTGCAGCAGTGAGAGAACGCGAAGAAATCTTGCTCATGACCCGGCTTTGAGCAAAGGAACTAAAGGCACGACCGCCGTATTCTTTAGGAATAATCAAACCGAGGAAACCATTATCTTTAATATACTGCCAGATATGTTCAGGCAGCATTTTTTTCTCATGGATTTCCCATTCATCTAACATGCTACATAGCGTTTCAACTTCGTTATCTAGAAATGCCTGCTCTTCGACCGATAATTTTGGATAAGGATAATTATTAAAGGTTTCCCAGTTGGGCGCTCCCATAAAAAGTTCTTTTTCCCACCAGCTGGTACCGGAATCCAGCGCTTCACGTTCTGTCGGGCTAATGCTTGGCATGGCATCCGCTAAGGCCTTATAGGCTGGCCTGGAAATGAAAGACATGCGCAAAGGTTCGATCATGACGACCAGACTGATCAGAACCAGAGGAATACCCAGAATCAGTGACCAAGGACTGATAAAGGCACAAACCACTGACATGACAATCAGGGTAATTGCACCAGTGGTACGGGAGAGTTGAAAAAAGAAAATCGCCCATAAACTGGCAATGAGAAGAAGTACGGCGAAAATAAATAGCATTGTTATATTTCTCCAGGGTCATACAATTGTGATGCTGCCGATCTTCCTAAGGTGTCTTCATAAGACTTGATCAATTTTTTTACATCGCTTAAGCAACTGGCAAATTCACAATTGTTGTTGTGAGAACGATTGTTATTAAATATTTCAACGATATATTGAATGTTTTATCTGCTTTTGAGATTGTTTGAAAAATGTGCAGTCTTCAAGTGAGAACACGCAAAGAAATGTGAAGATAAGTAATAACTTAATCTCCAAGAGAGGGTAGGTAAAATAATTAAAAAGTGAACAAATATAAATTTAGTTAGGCATAAAAAAAGCCCTCTACTTAAGAGGGCTTTGATCTAAGTCATTTTAAGCTTCAATGGTTTGCACGGCAATTTTTTTTGCTGGATCAACTTTACGGCGTACTTCCGGAACCGGTTCGCCATAGTATTGACGATCCGCAAAGTAACTTGAACGTACCATCGGTGCTGACCAGATATTCTTAAAGCCAAGCTTACGGCCATGTTCTGCATAACGTTCGAATTCTTCTGGCGTTACAAAACGGTCGATTGGTGCATGCTGTTTAGATGGCTGCAAGTACTGACCAATCGTCACATAATCGACCTCATGTGCTTTCAAGTCGTCTAATAGAGCGAGAACTTCTTCTTCAGTTTCACCGATACCGACCATCAAACCACATTTGGTTGGAATTTCTGGGCAATAATCTTTAAACATTTTCAACAGATTTAAAGAGTGCTGATAATCAGAACCTGGACGCATGGCTTTATACAGACGTGGCACAGTTTCGATGTTGTGGTTAAACACGTCTGGTGGACATTCAGTCATGATACGTAAAGCGATGTCCATACGACCGCGGAAGTCAGGAACCAGGATTTCTAATAAAGTCTTTGGACTCAGTTCACGTGCTTCTTTAATACAATCGACAAAATGCTGTGCACCGCCATCCAGTAAATCATCACGGTCTACCGAAGTGATCACTGCATATTTCAAACCTAAGTTAGCAATTGTTTCTGCCATATGGCGCGGTTCATCTGGATCTAGTGCATTTGGACGGCCATGTGCCACATCACAGAACGGACAGCGACGGGTACAAATGTCACCCATAATCATAAAGGTTGCTGTACCACCGCCAAAACATTCAGGCAGGTTAGGACAGGCGGCTTCTTCACATACGGTATGTAATTTTTGCTGACGAAGTGTAGTTTTAATCCGTTGTACTTCTTCAGGTGCGGCCATTTTGACGCGAATCCAGTCCGGCTTCCGTGGTGTTTCAACCGTAGGTACAACTTTTACAGGAATACGGGCGACCTTTTCCGCGCCGCGAAGTTTGACACCCTGTTCAGGTTTACGGTTTTCAGACATATTTAACTTTTCCACTGTTTTTGAAGGGAGGAGATAATCAAAGATAGCGCTTTTATTATAACGGACTTAGCTACAAATGGGGCAAAAAGGACTATTCATTTAAAAAATGTTCTCATCACACAATATATGTCAGTTAAATACACCAAAATGACATGATTTACGTCATAATATAGCAAACAGATATTGCAGATGAATTTAATTTATAAAGGAGCGTTGAATGCCACGTAAGAAAGAGGTCGTTAGTGGGACTTTCGTTAAGTACGATGCGGTAGTTCTAGGTTCAGGCCCTGCGGGCGAAGGCGCGGCAATGAAACTTGCCAAATCGGGTAAGCGCGTTGCAATCGTTGATATGCGTGAACAACTTGGTGGTAACTGTACGCATGTTGGTACGATTCCAAGTAAAGCATTGCGTCAAACGGTATCAAGCATCATCCGTTATCAACGTGATCCAATGTTCCAGAAAGTCGGTGAATGGAAACAGTTCACCATGAAGCAGGTACTTCGTAATGCGCATAAAGTGATTCAACAGCAGGTTGAAACACATTCACGTTTTTACGACCGTAATAAAATTGATATCTTCCATGGCCGTGCCTATGTTCAGGATGAAAATACTATCTTTGTATTTACTCCAGATGGCATCAAGGAAACGATTCAGTTTAAACAATTAGTGATTGCGACCGGTTCTCGTCCTTATCGTCCGGAAATTCTAGACTTTAATCATCCACGTGTATTTGATTCAGACAAAATTCTGGATCTGGATTATTCAATCCAAAAAATCATTATTTACGGTGCAGGTGTGATTGGCTGTGAATACGCATCGATCTTTATTGGTCTGGGCCATAAAGTTGACCTGATCAATACGCAACCGAAGCTACTTAGCTATCTGGATGATGAAATCTCTGATGCATTGTCTTATCACTTACGTGAGCAGGGCGTTTTGATCCGTCACAATGAGCAGATTGATTACCTTGAAACATCTGATGATTATGTAGTTCTACATACACAAAGTGGAAAGAAAATTAAAGCAGATGCCATCCTTTGGTGTAATGGTCGTTCAGGGAACACGGATGGCTTGGGTCTGGAAAACGTTGGCCTGAAACCGAACAGCCGTGGTCAATTGACTGTAAATGATCAATATCAAACCGAAGTCGAAAATATCTACGCAGCGGGTGATGTGATTGGCTGGCCATCTCTTGCTTCTGCTGCCTATGACCAAGGTCGTTGTGCAGGTGCAAACATGAGTGGAGAGAAAGATGTTGCACCAGTGACAGATATCCCGACTGGTATTTATACCATTCCGGAAATTTCTTCAATTGGTAAAACTGAACAGCAGTTGACTGAAGAAAAAATTCCGTATGAAGTTGGCCAGGCTTCATTCCGTCATCTGGCACGTGCCCAGATTACCGGTGATACGGTAGGTGAATTGAAAATTCTGTTCCATCGTGAAACGCTGGAAGTTTTAGGCGTTCATTGTTTTGGTAACAATGCTTCTGAAATTATCCACATTGGTCAAGCTGTGATGAACAGTCCGAACAATACCATCAAATATTTTGTGGAAACCACGTTTAACTACCCAACCATGGCGGAAGCATATCGTGTAGCGACACTGAATGGTATGAACCGTTTATTCTAATTTGATTAATTCAAGTTAGATCAAAAACCCGTAAGTATTTGCTTGCGGGTTTTTTTTATTGGAATGGTTTGAGCATACAACTATTAACCTATGCCATTTGAAATGAAGAACAGGATTATCAAATTAATTTTTTAAGCCGCCATTTTTCGGCATTCTTCAGCACAACGACGGCACGCTTCGGCACACTGCTGGCAATGATCGTCTTGATGATGACCACATTCTTCTGCACAGTAGTCACACGCTTTTGCGCAGAGTTCACACATCTCATGCATGAAAGGAGACTGTTTCTGTTCCATACGGGCGCAAAGCTGGCAAATATCTGCACAATCCAGACAGCGCTGGATGCATTCCCGCATCATCTCCAGATCTTCTTCTTTGAGACAGGCGCTAGCACAGTTGGCACATGCGAGTGAACAGCTCATACAGGCCCGAACACAATCTGAAAATTGAAGCTCATTCATGGTCTTTTCCTCTATTCATATGCTGAATCCTGATTTTCTAATACGCTAAGCAGAAAAAGAAAAATACACTAGGCAGATTGGGTGAGAAAAAGTAAACAGCTGCTTTGTTTTGTTAAAGATCGATTAGATCAAACCTAATATTCAGAGTTAACTTTTTGCTTGAAAATAAAAGATGTTTGGTGCGGTCACAGTCTTAATGCTAAACAATCTATATGCAGAGTCATTCTTATCAAAGGTTTAGGCTACCTTTCTCGTTATTCTCATTTTTTATTAAAATGGACGGAAATCCGCCAGGCTATCGCATTTCAAGAAAGGGCAAGACCAGTTGGAAAGAGTGCCGGGAAGATGGAATGACCTGATTGTCTCGGAATACAATTCTAACTAATAATTTGCTCATGATCACTGGGATAAATTTGTTATTACGAGGCCTCAACTTTATTTCTGATAATCAAAACATATGAAAAAACTTAAACCCAGACAGCGCAAAATTATTATGAATTCTAAAATTTTGAAATAATAAAGAAATATAGTAATTGTTGGGTTTTAATACTTTTAGTTTTTGTGCTGAAACATAGTGAAATTTACTGATGCTATTTCAGCAGTTTAATGCGCGCAGAAAGCCTGATTAAAGTATTCAAACAATTCAGGGGTTTGCAACCATAGTGCAATCGACAATGTGAGTAAAAGCAGGATTGCCACAGCAATCGAGATTTTGAGTTTCAGCAGAGAATCAGTCATGCACAATTTGCTCCTCATTGACCCAGAAATGTACCAGTACGCCAAATATACTTAATACAATTGATAGCATCCATACCGCATTGTAATTGCCGGCTATATCATGGTTAACACCACCGAGCCATCCACCAAAGAATGAGCCCACCTGATGAGTGAAAAATACAATACCACTCAGCATGGTCAGATACTTAACCCCGAACATATTGGCGACAATACCATTGGTCAGTGGTACGGTAGACAACCATAATAAACCCATGATGACACCAAAGGCATACACTGTCCATGTGCTTAGGGGCAGCAGTAAAAATGCAATAATAGCAATGCCGCGTAGGCCATATAAACCCATCAATAAGTGTGGTTTAGAGTATTTCCCACCGAGCCAGCCGGCGGTATAGGTGCCAACCACATTAAACAAACCGACCAGTGCCAGGAAAATCGTTCCAGTAGTGGCATTAAAACCATGATCTATCAGATAGCCGGGCAGATGAATTCCGATAAATACTACCTGGAACCCGCAGACAAAGAAGCCCAGTGCCAGGAACCAGAAAGGTTTATGATTTTTAACCACCACTAGAATCTGTTTAAAACTGAGTGATGCTTTATTGGGTGTAGGAATGGCATTGGCAGCAACATACATCGGTGCTTTCAGCATCCAGGCGAGGGGTACAATCAGTGCGATTAAAATGGCACTGACCACCAGCGCAGCTGACCATCCGACATTCTGTAACAGCAGTAGGGTCGAAGGCAGCATGATAAACTGACCAAAAGATCCGGCTGCACTGGCAATGCCCATGGCCAGACTGCGCTTTTCTGGCGGTGCTGCACGTCCGACTGCAGACAATAACACCGGAAAAGAAGTTGCAGATAGTGCTAGACCCAGAATTAAGCCCACACTGATATTGAGTAGCAAACCGGTCGAACTGAATGCCATCAAGAGTAGACCAATGGCATATAAAGCACCGCCGATCGCCACGACAATTTTGCTGCCATATTTATCGGCAAATGCCCCGGTAATCGGTTGAACTGCACCCCAAATCAGATTTTGCATGGCAATGGCCAAACTAAATACATTATGTCCCCAGCCAAATTCCTCACTCATCGGCACCAGATATAGGCCAAATGCATGACGGACACCTAAAGACAATGCCAGAATTACTGCTGAACCAATGAGCATATAAATAAGTGGCTTGGAAAACTGGCTGTTGGTCATAAAGAGTCTGTACCGTGAGTATCGCAACCTATGTTAGTCGATTCGACTTGTTGTCGCGATAGAATAATAATTACTTAAAAGATAAATTTTTTTATAGATTCGATGTTTATAGGGATAGATAGGTCCAGATTAGAATCTAGATATTGCGTAAAGTGTGTGCTAATTTGGTGAATTCGAAACTCAAAAAAAGCAGAGTTTAGCTCTGCTTTTAAAATTGAACTGTCTTAGAATCGCATACCAATGTAAGCAAACAGATCTACAAGCATCACATCAAAAACACGTCGGCAAGGATAAGATTAGTGAAGTAGAAGAGCTGGCATTTGATAAAAGTAACCTCAATTCAGAAATTGAATTAATTCATTCATATTTTAAGGATGATGAATCCTTTAAATTTGTGATGACTAAACCATATTTAGAACTTGATTTTGCTGGCTATTCAGCAGAGTTAGTACGGATGACACATAAAAAATATAAGCCAAGTGCTGATAAGTTCTATAGACAACCTAATAAGTCCTACAGTTGGACTTGGAGATGGAAAAAAATCACAATTGAACAAAAGAAAAAAGACCTAGTGAACATTATCAATCGTTATATATCTCAAACCGATAAATCCAAAGCACTTGAAGATTTGGAAAAATGGCAGACCTATTTTCAAACTTATGCTGTTTTTAGAGGGATGAGGCAACAAGTAGGACGTCTCTATACCCTAGGAAAGTTATTCTTCTATAGTCGTAGCAAACGAAGTTGGGATGAAGAAAATTTACCTTACATGACACTCTATTTTATATCTAGGTATAAGCTCTATGCTGGATGTTATGAAGAGTATGAGTTAAGAAGAGCAATATTCATTAATTTTGGTAAGGAATTACCTAGATATTTAGCAAAACAAGCAAATTGGGATGAAATTGAAGGATATTTAAATTCTCTAGCTCAGTAGGAGAGCGTATTCAGTTAAAATGGAGTTTTTAACTTACATGTTAGATATAAGGTAAGCATCCGCTGAACGCCATCGCCAAGTTTTAACGGGGTTCAGGTTTCCAGCGGTGAGGTAGTAATTCTTCTATTTGGGGCACTTTATGTGTTGGCAACCTTTTCAGCACATCACTTAAATAGGC